>JAZUHV010000099.1:0-4794 GCA_045641925.1 Butyrivibrio sp. | reverse complement strand
GATTTTAAGACATCTTTGGGATGTGGTGGAGTCTAATCCATTGTACAAAGCATTTATTACAAAAGAGATGCTCTGTGTCGGTTGGGATGGAAAAATTAATGAGTCTGTATTGAGAGATATTAGTACAGAAACAGATGGCATTTAGTCAAAAGTACAGATGATAGGGCACATCATTTATTAGGGTATATGTGAAGGTAAGATTAGAGGTGGGTAACCTTATTTTATCGAAAAACGAAAGGGGAAATTAATATGGCAAAATGGAAGGCATGTACACAGGTAAATGGAGAAGAGTTCACCTCATTTTTAATTTATGAGTTTGAGGTTCCAAATTCACTTTATGAGAAGGCAATGCAACTCATTGAGGACGGGGTTCCATTGAATGACACGGGTGTTATGAATGAATTGTGCAGATATGCAGAAAGTTCATTTAATATCAAAGATGCGGTACCGGAATATGATGCGGAATATCAGTTAGATGAGTCTGAACCAGAAAGAGAATATTATGATTCAGATGAAGAATATGAAGAAGCTCTTGAAGAATTTGAGGATTACAAAAGAATAAATGAAGAGTCATATTATGATGATTTTTTCATCGAGCTAACGTTGGTTGAGGATCCAGGAGAATTTATTAGGTTTAAAAATTTGTTCATTGGAAAAAAGATCTGTGAAGGCTGGAAAAATACAGAAGACGTGGAAGACCAGCGTGAGGGCAAGGTCGAATTTGACTATCCATTTGGGGATGGATTTGATACCTATTGTACCATTAATTATCTTTACGATTCCAATGGTATCATTACGGAAATATTCGAGCCTATAGCAGAAGCTTGTGTTGGAGAAACTGTTAACTCTTCAAGTTTTGATTCTATTTTTCCAGATTATGATGAATGCATACAAGCTATGGAAGAAGAACTCGATGTTGATTGAAGTAAATAAGGGTAGTGAAGATTAATAATTGAGGGGGAAATATGGCTGAAAAATTCTATAAGAAGTGTGTTCAAAATTATCATGATGTATTGCTTGATGTTACAGGCGACAAAAGTGTAATAGAGGTACCAGAGTTAGCAACTTATTGTGAACAGGTTTGCGTCAGCCTAATTGACGATATGAATCTAGGTATGAAATATATGCATGATCAATTTCAATATAGGTTCGTTTTAGTCGCAATGAGTGTTCAACTAGGAATAGTTCATGCTGCATGGTTCAAGGAAAATCCGGACTGCTTTGATGACAATATTAAAAAATTAAATTGGAATAATTTGGATAATATTGCATATTTGGTGTTTAGCACGCATATGAAGGTTGGAAGAGATACGATTAGCAGATGTTTTTCTTGGGTGTTTGATGAATGGAATAATGTGATTAATCCTAAATGGACACTTGAGAAAAATCGAGATGATATTTTGGACTCATATAAAGCTGCTTATCAGTTGGGCGTATCGTGGTATATGCAGAAGTGTTAATTAAACCGTTTTTTGTAGCGTTGAATTTAAAAAAATACTAAATTGAGCTGATAGAAGAACTGTGTAAAAAGCTGAAAACTGTGGTTTGTTTGATGCGAAGATTAAGCATGATATTTATGATTAGAGCAGATGGCAGTTACTTTTACATTTAAAGGAAATAATATGATATCCGGAGAACAAGCCAAGTTTTCCGGATACATTTGTATATGGGGAGGTAGCTTATGAAATTGTTTCATATTTCAGATCTGCATTTAGGAAAACGTGTGAACGATTTTTCTATGTTGGAGGACCAGGAATACATCCTGAAGGTAATCATCAACTATATTGATGAAGAAAAGCCGGATGGTATTTTAATTGCGGGTGATGTTTATGATAAATCGATTCCGAGTGAGGAAGCAGTGCGTCTTTTGGATAGCTTTCTAACCAGATTGGCGGCGCGTGGATTGCCAGTATTTATGATTAGCGGAAACCACGATTCTGCCACGAAGCTGGCATTTGCTTCCAAATTAATTGAGACAAGTGGCATTCATATTTCTCCGGATTATGACGGTTCTGTGACTCCATATTTTCTGGAGCGTGATGGGGTACGTGTATGCATTCATATGCTGCCGTTTGTGAAGCCTAGTATGGTCCGTTCTGCGCTGCGCAGCCATTTAGGCGATGCAGTAGATCAGATTCGTACTTACACGGAGGCCTGCAAGGTGGCTATTGACCAAATGGAGCCAGCTTTGGATTCCTGCAATATTCTGGTTGCGCATCAGTTTGTGACAGGTGCATCCTTATGCGAGTCGGAAGAGGTTATGGTTGGTGGTATTGATAATGTAGATGCTTCTGTATTTGACGCCTTCGATTATGTGGCCCTTGGCCATATTCATGGTCCACAGAGCGTTAGCAGAGAGACCATTCGTTACAGTGGCACACCTTTAAAATATTCCTTCTCCGAGGCGGGGCACCAAAAATCCATCACGGTTTTGGACATTGATGCGAGCCATCAGGTGAATATTTCTACCCTTCCGCTGATTCCTTTAAGGGACCTTCGCGTGATTCGCGGAACATATGAAGAGCTGACGCTGAAGGCTAATTATGAAGGAACGAATCGTGAGGACTATATTCATGCGATTTTGACGGATGAAGAGGATGTTCCGGAGGCAATGGCCAAGCTGCGCAATATTTATCGTAATATTATGAAACTTACTTATGATAACCAGCGCACGCGCAAAAATCAGGAAATCGATGATGCGGTGGATGTGGAGCATAAGAGTCCAATGACTTTGTTTTCGGAGTTTTTTGCACTGCAGAACAATCAGCCGCTGAATGACGAACAGAGCGCATTTATGCAGGATATGATTGAAAATATGTTTAAGGAGGAGAACTAGATGAGACCATTATTACTGATTATGACCGCTTTTGGACCATATGCAGGCGAACAGAAGCTGAATATGGATTCTTTAGGGACCTCCGGATTATATTTGATTACCGGGGATACCGGAGCAGGAAAAACCACGATTTTTGATGCGATTTGTTATGCTTTGTATGGCAATCCGAGTGGGGACCGCAGAGAAACGGATATGCTTCGCTCAACATATGCCAAGGACGATGTGCGTACCGAGGTCAAACTGGTTTTTGAGCATCAGAAAAAGACCTATACAATTGTTCGAAAGCCGGAGTGGATGGCTCCGAAGCAGAATGGCGAGGGCCATACAAAGAAACTTCCGGAGGCGAATTTAACACTGCCAAGCGGAGAGGAAATCTCTGGTAATACGAAGGTTAATAATAAAATCTTGGAAATCCTTGGGGTGACTCGTGAGCAGTTTTCACAAATTGCCATGCTTGCGCAGGGGGATTTCTTAAAGCTTTTGATTGCGGATACGAAGGACCGTCAGAAGATATTCCGTGAACTGTTCCATACCAGTCGTTATTTTCTATTGCAGGAAAGCTTAAGGACTGAGGCAAAGAAGGCTTCGGATGCTGCGAACGATGCCAGAAAGAGCGTAATTCAGTACATTTCCGGCATTCAGTGTGATGAGGACAATGTGAAGTCTATAGAGGTTTGTAAGGCCAAGGAAGGCAATCTTCCTATGGAGGAAGTCTTGCAGCTGATTGAGGAATTGATTGCAGAGGACGATGAAAAAGAACAGGACCTCAGTGAACAAAAGGCTGCCAAAGAGGCGCAGGCGACAGCCATTCATGTAGAAATCGGTAAGGCAAAGGACCTGCAGATTAATCGCACCAGTTTGGCAAAAGCAATGAAGGACTTAGAGGAAGCGCAATCACGCTCTTTAGACGCCAAGGCCGCACTGGAAAAGTCGAAGGAGGCTTTGGCTGGAAAGGATGCTTTGCAAAAGGATGCAGTTGTAATCGAGGAAGAACTCCCTAAGTATGATAATCTTACAAAAGCAGCGCAGGAAATCGATTCACTGGATGAAAAGCTTGCGAAGAACCAGCAGCAGTATGATGCGATTGAAGCTGCCACAAACCTCCTGACCTTACGTGTTACGGAGCAGAAGGAGGAGTTAGAGAATTTAAAGAATGCAGGAGAGAATCTTGCAAAATTGGATGCGGAAGCTGAAAAAACCAGCACCGCGAAGGCGGACTTCATAGATTTGCAGGCCGCGTGTGGGGAAGTGCAAGAAATGCATCAGGCTTATTGCCGTGCAAAAGAAGCATATCTTGCTGCGGATCAGGCATACAATGCACTAAAGAAGGAATATGATTGCCTGGATCAGGCATATCGCGACGGTCAGGCAGGTGTTCTTGCTCTGACGCTGCAACCAGGGGAATGCTGTCCGGTATGTGGTTCCAAGGAGCATCCGATGCCTGCGAAGGTTGCTGAATTTGTTCCGACAAAGGAGGAACTGGATGCGCTAAAGGACAAGGTAGAGGAGGCTCACAATACTGCCCTAAAACAGAGTACTGCAGTTGCAAATAAGAAAGGAACGTTAGAGAATGCATTGCTCGCATTGCAGAAGAATAGTGAAAAACTGCATGCCGGATTAGAGGATATGAGTATAGATGTGCAGGAGAGTTCAACGATTGATGCTTTTCTATCCAAGTTATCCGAAGCAATGGATACGGAACTAATAAGACTGGAAGAACAGCTCTTAATCTTGCAGGATTCTATTCGCATTCAGAAGGAAAACGCTGCACGAAAGGCAGAATTAGAGAAGTCCATTCCGGAAGCGCAAGAGCAGATGGAAACCAACCGAAAGAGCTGTGACTCTCTGAAACAGACCCTGATTCAGGACGGAACCCTAAAGGAAACAGTGTTAAAGCAAATTGAGGAATGGAAGAAGGGGCTCCGCTTTGCCAGTGCCAGTGAGGCGAAACAGGCAGC
>JAZUHV010000098.1:0-4532 GCA_045641925.1 Butyrivibrio sp. | reverse complement strand
TAGCTGGTTGCGCCAAGTTCCTTGGCAAGTTCGATCTGTTTCATGTGTGACCTCCTTATAAAAAACAAAACCGCCTGGGTAACCCATCGCGGGTGCCCAGACGGTCGGCATTTTGATTCATATGTAACACTCCCTGTGGGTTCTCCCACACGCTCACGCGCTTCCGTCAGTCGTGCTACTAAAACCATTATGGCAATTTTATTTTAGAATTTCAATAGGTTTTCTGCTCTATTTCATAAGACTTCTCAATTTCTTCAGGCCATCTAAAATCCACAAGTAAACAAAGCCCGCAAAAATCAATAATACAAATAACGCAAAAATCCACCAGGCGCAGCCCATATATGGCATGTTCTCAGAGAACCCGAAAGCACCCGCCTCGCTTCCCCAGTTAAGGAAGAAATACGGATAATAGGTATCCTTCGCAAATTCCCACTTGTTTACATAGCCAATGCCCGCGTAGATGGCATATAAAATCGGTGGAATAATTACGAGCACCGCATTCCATTTCTTAATTCGACTGTTCATACCGGTTACAAAGAAATCCAGAACAGAAACGACTGGTACGACCACATGGGTCAATACATTCTGCACACTCCAGGCATAGCCGCGCATCGTCGGTGCCAGTACAAAGCAAAATACAAGACCAGTCAATGTAATGGAAATCGTCCCGATAAATTTGATGGTATACCATGCATCCGTAAATGGAGTGCCCTTTAGCATCCAAATCAGACCGATTAAGCACAAAAGTGCCAATGCCAGGTTGGACTGGATAGTGAAAAACATAAAGACAGTTCGGCCGCCCATAAAGGAATTGCGCCCCGCATATACGCACATTGCCGTGCCTAAAACGGCGGCTACAATTACAATAATCTTTAATACTGAGGAAATTATCTGTTGTTTTAACGTAAGCTGTCTCATCTGAAGCCCTCCAAGTTTTATTTTACATATTCTCCCACAGCGGACACATCAAATGGCTCTGCTGCACCTTCCTTTACAAATACCAGCACCTCGTTGATGGCCGCCTTAACATAATGATAACCCTTTGCTAATTTCTCTTCATCAAAATCTTTCGCAGAACGCATACGGCGAAGTGTCATATCCTCCGGAACATATACCATGCGTCCGGTAGCATTGGACTTATAAATCGGTGCAATCATAAATGCATCGCCCACCATCAGCTGATCCTCAATGCTTCTGGTTTCCTCATCCTGTGGGTATGCCATGGATAACGGCGTAAACATTAAGGTTCCATCCTTCGCACAGCGGTTAGCGGTCTCGTATAAATACGGAATCAACGCATAACGAATGCTCAAGAGGTTTCGGAAGCTGTCCAAATCCTTCCAGCGGTACAGCTCCTGCTCTCTGCAGCCAAGCGCACAGTGATTTCTAAAGAGCGGCGTGAACATGGATAATTCCACAAAACGCATCATCAAATCCTCGCTGGTATTGAAAGCGAAGCCGCCGGTATCGGCTCCGACAAACAAAAATCCGCACATATTCAGGTTTGGCAGCTGGTGTAATAGCAATTCAATGTGGCTATAGTAGGAACTGTTATCACCGGTCCAAATACCGCCATAACGATGAGCCCCAATGTATGAGGCTCTGGAGAACATCAAAATCTCCTTTCCCGGGGCAATCTTTGGAAACTCCTCCGAAGCCGCACGGGTCATATTGTATCCATAAATATTATGCACACGGTCATGACGCACCGTTTTACCATCCACTTCATGATAAAAGCTCTTATAATCCTCCGGGTTATTGGCCAGGCCATTCACCTTACCTAACAAATCCCATAATTCAAACATAGCCATATTGTCCGTGTGATTTCTGACATCGGCCAATTCCTCGGCAACCTTTTCTAAATTCTCCACAGAATAGAACAATGCCGGCTCATTCATGTCATTCCAGAAGCCGTCAATTCCGGCATCGGTTAATGCTTTATACTTTTGTCCAAACCATTCCCTGGTCTCTGGTCGTAAAAAGTCCGGCAAAAGAGATCGCCCCGGCCATACAGCGGTTACAAATTCCTTACCATCTGCCTTCTTCACAAAATGGCCCTGAGCCATTCCCTCATCATAAACAGAATAGCCCGGAAGCTGTTTAATTCCGGCATCAATAATCGGCACCAGGTGAATATGCTGTGCCTGCATCTCCTTTACAAATTCCTCAAAATTTGGAAATTTTTCAGGGTCCACGGTAAAATCTTCATAATCCAGCATGTAATCGATATCCATATATACCATATCGAGCGGTAAATGATTGTCACGATACCCCCGCACAACCTCTCGCACATCGTCCGCGGTGCGATAGCCCCAACGACTCTGCCCCAGTCCATATGCCCATTTCGGAGCAATATAGCTTTCTCCTATCAGTTCTCTGAATGCATGAATCAGGGCTAAATCATCTGCATCCGTTAGAACATACAGATCGTAATCTGCCTCTTCCATGCTGATGGTCATCAAATCCTTATCCGTAAAACCAATGTCCCAGGTTACGGCCGCAGGCTGGTCCACAAACAAGCCTATTTTTTCACCGCCCTTACGGTCAATTAATACGAAATTATGTGCACCATAAATGGAGTAAATATTTTCATCATGATGCATCTGGTCGGAGCAATTGCTGATATAGACGAAGCCGCGCTTATTCATCCCATGCAGGGATTCCCCAAGACCATATATGACATCACTTGGCTCCAACACAATTTCCAATTTCTTTCCATCTTCGAAAATCCAGTTTTGGATATCCTGCGTATCCGAAATTGCGATTTCTCTGACGGTTGCCTCGGTGTTGATTGGCGTACCGAATCGGTATTTACGAATCATAATTTTCTCCTTTGTTTCATTGACTTTTTAAAATTTCTTCGATATATTGGTAAATGTCCATGCAGCCGGGGAGTTAGCGCCTCCTTGTACCTGAAATACGCTATAGCAGGGGTGATGTTTTGCAGAGGGCATTTGTTTGGGTAGCCGCCCACGCCACGTGGCGTTGAGGTCCGGGCCTTGTGCAATAAGAACCCACGAACCAGGTCAGGTCAGGAATGAAGCAGCCTTAAGAGGGACCTCTTATGTGACGCAGGATCACCTGGGCTGAGCAGGCGGGCGTGGTAACGTGCCCACTCGGTGTTCGAAGCAAAACGCATGGATTTTTTATTTTATTCGCTTGTCAGCTCCGATTCCTGCGGAGCAATCTTGGCAAAAATTCTCTTTCGCATCAGCAAATACGAAGTCACCAAAAATGCACAGCAGCATACCCAGATGGCCGGTTCTGTACAGCAGGTGGCTATAAATCCAAATTGCGGAATCAGAGCGAATGCAGACACGATTTTTAGTGCCAGTTCTATCGTACTTGAAATAATTGGAAAGGCCTTTGCGCCCATGGACTGCATTGCCATTCTAAGACAAAGCAGAACCCCTAACGGAGCATAAAACGGGAAATGGATGCGCATACTTAACACCGCATATTCCACCACCTTTGGATTGTCCGTTCCGGTGGTCAGACGAATCAGTGCATCTCCAAAAATGTAAATCAGTGTGCATACAAAAACTGCCCAGATTACTTCCAGGCCAAATGCCTTTAAAAGGGTTTCTTTAATCCGTTTTGGTTTTCTGGCGCCCCAGTTTTGGCCCACGAAGGTGGCATTGGCAGTTGCAATGGTTCCGCACGGAATCATAAACATCACGATAATTCTTCTCGCTGCGGTATAAGCGGTCGTGTAAAGCTCACCAAGATAGTTTGTCGCTCGCTGGAAAAATACCGATCCCAAATCAATGACGCAGTACATCAGCGCCATTCCGATTCCACTTCCTAAAAGATTCTTATAGGTTTCCCGAGATACATGAAAATCCCCGCGCTTTGGCATATAGTCCCGATATCTTGTCAGGCAGTATATGCCGCTTAATCCTGCAGAAACAAGCTGTGCGATAACCGTTGCCAGGGCAGCGCCCTCCACATCCATATGAAACACAACCACAAACAGCAAATCCAGTCCGATATTTAAAACACTGGAAATAATCAGAAAAATTAACGCTGTCAGACTGTTTCCCAATGCACGTAAAATCGCTGCAAACATATTGTAGCCGATGGTCGCCAGTAAGCCCGCACACAAAAAGAACATATAACGATAGGACTGATCAAAATAGCCCTTTTCAACGTTCATAAAGTGTAAAAAAGGATTCAAAAATACTAAAGTGATTACGGTCAGCCCGATGCCAATTGCGGCATTTAAAATCATCATTCCGGCGATGGATTTTTTCAGCCCATCGCGGTCGTGTGCGCCGAATCGTTGTGTCACGACAATGGCGAATCCGTTGTTCTGTCCAGAAGCAACATTTAAAAATAAACTGTATAAGGTCTGTGTGGCACCGATGGCTGCGATGGCGCTATCGCCAAGGTTATAACCGGCCACCATGGTATCCACCATGCTATAAATCTGCTGAAACAGGTTTCCAATAAAAAGCGGAATGGCAAATAGCAGAATATGCGTCAGCGGATTGCCGACTGTCATATCGCGCACACGCGCCTGCGGTATGGTA
>JAZUHV010000097.1:0-14406 GCA_045641925.1 Butyrivibrio sp. | reverse complement strand
CTTTGCATCGGTTGCCGTATCTACCGCAGAAGTCGAATCATCCAATATCAAAATACTTGGTTTCTTTAACAGTGCTCTGGCAATACATAATCTCTGCTTCTGTCCACCGAATACATTGTTTCCGCCCTGCTCAATATGGGTCTCATAACCTTCCGGGAATTTCTGAATAAATTCATCTGCGCAGGCAAGCTCACAGGCTCTTTTACATTCTTCCTCAGTTGCATCTTTATTACCCCAACGAAGATTATCCAGTATACTTCCCGAGAACAATACATTCTTCTGGAGAACCACACTGACGGAATCTCTTAGGGTCACCAAATCATACTGACGCACATCAACGCCGCCGACCAAAAGTTCACCCTCCGTCACGTCATAAAGGCGTGAAATCAAATTAACCAGACTGGATTTAGAACTACCAGTGCCACCAATGATACCGATGGTCTCACCGCTTTTAATCGATAAATTAATATCATTTAATACAAATTCATCCGCTTCCTTCTTGTATCGGAAGTTCACGTGATTGAATACAATGGAACCATCCTTAACATCCATAACAGGATTTTCAGGATTAACAATGTCTGGCTTTTCTTCCAAAACTTCTGCAATACGCTGCATACTGGTCACGCTCATAACGACCATGATAAAAATCATGGACATCATCATTAAGCGCATCAGTATACTAACGCAGTAAGACAACAGAGACGTTAAATTACCGGTCGTTAAAGCCACCTGATTGGTTTCTACAATCATATGCGCACCAAACCAGGAAATCAAAAGAATGCAGGCATACACAGAAATCATCATGGCAGGATTATTGAAAGCCAAAACATTTTCTGCCTTTAATAACAGTCTGTAAATGTCCCCACTGGCCTTTTTAAACTTGTTCTGTTCAAATTCTTCACGAGTATATGCCTTCACCACGCGGATGGCGGAAACATTTTCCTGAACCGATTCATTCAAATTATCATACTTTGGAAATGCCTGCTTAAAATACTTATGTGCACAAAGCATCATAATACCAAGTACAACCGTCAGGCCCACAACTGCATACACGAAGAACATTGCAATTCTAGGACTAACCACAAAGGACATAATTAACGCCATTATCATGGATGCAGGTGCTCTAAAGCACATACGAAGAATCATCATATAAGCATTCTGAACATTGTTTACATCCGTGGTCAATCTGGTAACCAGTCCGGCAGTGGAGAATTTATCGATATTCGAGAACGAAAATCCCTGAATATTCTTATACATCGCCGCTCTCAAATTCTTGGCAAACCCAGTTGATGCTTTTGAGCCTAAAATACCACCGGCCAATCCACCTCCAAGTCCGATAACAGCACAGACTAACATCAGTCCACCAACAAGAAGAATATGTTTCATATTCCCTGCCTGGATACCCTGATCAATCAGTGAAGCCATCAAAAATGGAACAGCCATTTCCATCGCAACCTCAATCAGCATACAAAGCGGCGTTGCAACGGATACGCCAACGTATTGCTTGAGATGCTTTGCTAACGTTTTAATCAAGTTCTTTACCTCCTGTTTCTATTCCCAAATATTTCTTTAGGTCATCCATTGCGGCAAGCGCGTCCTGATAACCCAGATGATACAATGCACCAAGTTTTTCCATATTGGATTCCACACGACCAACGGTCACCGGTTGAGATGGAGAAATTGTGAAAATTCGCCCCGCAGCAGCCAGTTTGTCCAGTTCATCACATTGCTCGTTGTACATGCGGTTCATATTGTTTAAGGTTGTTGCGAATTCAGGCTTTTTACGATATACGTGGTTCGTCAGACCCTTTAGACCTCTTTTAGAAAGATCATTTCTAAAGGCATCCTCTCGGGTTTTAATGACAAGAATCCTGTCATAACCTTCCTTTAGGGCCCAACCAAACGGCACCTTGTCCGCAATACCGCCATCCAGATATCCATGCTCCCCAACCATAACCGGTTTTGACATAAAAGGCATGGACGCAGAGGCTTTAATAACCTGAAAAATATCTTCACATTTTCCGGCTTCAAAATAATCCGCTTCTCCGGTGTCTACATTGGTCGCAACTACAACGAATCGGCGTCTTGGATCGTACAGTTTTTCCTCCATTAACGGTTCGACCTCGTTTAGTTCATTAAACATATAGTCAAATCCAATAATTCCTTTGTTACGATGATATGCTCTCAGCCCGACATAGCGTGGATCATGTCTGTAGGTTAGGTTAAACCGAGCGGATCGGCCAATTTGACCGGTCACATACTGGCAACCCACCAGCGCACCCGCAGAAACTCCAAGGGTACAGGACATATTAATGTCATGCTCCATCAGGCAATCCAAAACACCGGAGGTGTAAACACCACGAAAAGCGCCGCCTACACAGACGACGCATCCCGTAATTACACGATCTGATGCAAAGGTATGTGGAATCTGATCCACACCTGAGTATATTTTCATAACCTTAACTCCTCATAAACTCTATAATTATAGCAGATTTATGAAGCAATATCTACACCGATATTTTTAAACTGTGCCTGATACAAATCAAAGTATGCACCTTTTTTTGCCATCAATTCATCATGCGTACCCGCTTCTAAAATACCACCTTCATCGATAACCATGATACGATCCGCATTTTTGATGGTAGACAAGCGATGCGCAATAACAAAGGAAGTACGTCCCGCAAGCAGCGATTCAATGCCCTGCTGAACCAAAATCTCGGTATGTGTATCAATCGAGGAGGTAGCCTCATCCAAAATTAAAATCTTTGGGTCAGAAACCATCGTTCTGGCAAAAGCCAAAAGCTGACGCTGTCCAACCGAAAGTCTTGCACCTCTTTCGCTGATTTCGGTATCATAGCCCTTTTCCATCTGCATGATAAAGTTATGTGCATGAACCGCCTTTGCTGCAGCTTCGATTTCTTCATCCGTTGCATCCAGGCGTCCATAACGAAGATTCTCGCGGATAGTCCCAGAAAACAGGAAGGTATCCTGCGTCATTACACCCATTTGTTTACGGAGACTGTGAATGGTCACATCCTGAAGATTATGTGCATCCACGCAAACCTGACCGTCCGTTGCATTATAAAAGCGTGAAATCAGGTTCACGATGGTTGTCTTTCCGGCACCAGTTGGTCCCACCAGCGCAATGGTCTGCCCCGGATTCACATGGAAGGACACATTATGCAGCACCTTTACTTCCGGTTCATCCGGGTATGCGAAGGTCACCTGCTTAAAGTCAACACTTCCCTGAACCTCTGGCAAATCATAGGCATCCTCTCGGTCAGCAACCTCTGCAGGCGTATCCATAATATCAAACACACGCTCCGCAGCAGAAAGATTGGTAACCAGTTTATTATAATAATTTGCCAAATTACGAATTGGACCCCAGAACATACCCATGTAAAGAGAAAATGCGGTAAATGTACCAATTCCGATTTTGTCCACACCTAAAACCTGGATACCGAAGAAATACAGTAAAAAGCTACCGACACCCCAGGAAATTTCAATAGTTGGACTGAACATATCCGCGATAAATACGCAGGATCTGAATGATTTTCTATGGTCCTCAACAAACATTGAAAATTCATTAGCAGTCTCCTCTTCCGCGGTGAAACTCTGTACCACTCCGATTCCGGAGAAATCCTCATGCACATACGCAGTCAGCTTCGATTTCTTCTTACGAAGGTCCATCCATCTTTTATGTGCAACAATTTCAGCAAAATACATACCCAGACAAATAATCGGAATGGATGCTACCGCCGCTAATGTTAAAAGTGGATTCTTAATAAGCATAATGGTCAAAACTACGATCACTGTCAGAGTATCCGGAATCAACTGTACCACGGTACTGTGAATAACATCCTTTAAACTGTTTACATCTCCGATGACGCGGGCAATGATTTTGCCGATCGGTCTTGAATCGAAGAAGGAAAAGCTTAAGGACTGAATATGTACATATAATTCATCACGAATGGTTACCAGCACGTTATTGGAAACACGTGCCATAATTTTTTGCCAAAACTTGGCAATAAACACATAGGCTACGGATAATGCTAAATTAATCCCCACCAGAATGCAAAGGCCCATCCAGTCGCCGTTTTTGATGTTCACATCAATTGCATGCTCCAGCAAAAGCGGGTTGATGGTGGAAATGACCAAAGCAGCCAAAATGGATATCGTAACCAGTATGATTTCTTTCTTATAGGAAGTCATATAGCGAAACAGTCTTAAAATCAGTTTCAGTTTCGGTGTATCTTTTTGAACTTCATCCTGTTTTGTCGCATTTATTGACATACCAATTCCTCCTTTCCCAAGGATTCCAGAGCCTTATGGTAATCGCCATACTGTGCCTCATAAGTGGAATAATACAATCCCTTCTTTTCCATAAGTTCCTCATGAGTACCACGTTCAGCGATACGGCCCTCCTCCAAAACAATTATTTCATCTGCGTTACGAACCGCAGAAATTCTATGAGCGATAATAATCTTGGACACTTCCGTTCTGGCAGCTAATTCCTGCTGAATTCTATACTCCGTTTCCATGTCCAAAGCAGAGGTTGCATCGTCCATAATTAAAATTTTTGCGTCGGATGCAAGCGCTCTTGCAATACTAATTCGCTGCTTCTGACCACCGGACAGACCCACACCACGTTCACCAATAATTGTATCTGCCTTCTCATTTAACTTGCTGACAAATTCATCTGCGCAAGCCGCCTTTATAGAGCTTTCCACAGTTTCATCCGTCATGGAGTGATTAGAACCCAAGCGTATATTTTCCGCAATTGAGTCTGAGAATAAGAATACATCCTGTGTAACAACCGTGCTGGTGCCACGTACAATGGACAATGGCAGCTCACGAATATCCATCCCATCAATCGTGATAGCGCCGCCTTCTACATCATAGAAACGGTCAATCAGATTCACAATGGTACTCTTTCCAGAGCCGGTAACACCCATAATTCCGAGAGTCTTGCCTTTTTCTAATACAAAGGAAATATCTTCCAGTATTTTCTGATTATGCAGACTAAAATCCACATGGGAGAACGCCAATTCTCCTTTGATATGGCTTGCATCGGTCTCCACCGGATTTTCCGGTTCATCGATGGTGCGCTCCGCAGCCAAAATCTTATTGATCTTTTTCATGGAAGCCACAGCAGCGGCTGCTGCGTTGGTCAGCCAGCCAAGGTTTTCCATTGGCCATACAATATTGCCTGCATAAGCAATAAAAGCCGTCAAAAGACCATATGTAATATTGCCGTGAATTACCATGTAACCACCGGCTAGTAAAACGATCAACTGCATCACCTTTGGAATAAAGGTAATATATGGATCAATTTTTGCCATGAGATATGCCTGCTCTACGTTCAGTTTTGCGTATTTCTCGTTGGTTTCTCTGAACTTTTCAATCTCAAAATCTTCACGAGCGAAACTTTTAACCGTACGAACTCCGGAGAAGCTCTCCTGTACGACTGTGTTTAAATTCGCATTTTCTTCACTAATATTATCGTAAATTTTATCCAAACGTTTCTCTAGGTAGATTGCCAAAAAACCTAAGAGTGGCAAACAAATAATAGGGATAATTGCCAGTGTTACGTTCATACGGAACATAACGATTATGACTCCGATCAGGTACGCGCTAGCTTCCACGATCAACATTCCCACAAAGCCATAAATATCCCAAATGCGGTCCACATCATCACAAACTCTGGCCATCAATTCGCCGGTATTATTCTCATCAAAATAGGTTTTTGATAAGGTTTGAATATGAACGAATAGATTTTTTCTAATATCACAAGCCACTCTGCAGCCTGCATTATCCATTACAAATTCCTTCACATACTGAGCAATTGCTCTGCCAAAACCGATAATCAGTAAATTAATCAGATTCGGCCACAGCAATTCCATTTGATGTGCCAAAATAACTTCATCAACAATATTTTTAATAATTAAAGGTGCCCAAACATCCAATGCCACGCTGGAAAACAACGCAGCAAATGCAATGATATATCGCCACCAGTTTTTTCCGAGATAATACATCACCGGAATTTTTGTCCTTCTCTTTTTCTTACTTTCCATTTATCCCATCCTCCAATTTTTCATCAAAAAAAGCCTGTTTAAATCTTTTACGCCCTTTGGATCCATGAGGGCAATAAAAAACCGCAATCCATGGACTGCGGCAGATTTAAGCAAGCTCAATTCATTCCTATATTGGAATATATTCAAAAACTAGATGCAATCAACGGCAGTCCTACAGATTTCTTCCATCTGTACATGATTATCCGCAATATTCACTTGATTCATATTCATAACTGCGTTAATCATATTACTGCCTCCTTTAATCATATATTATGTAACGACAACGCACTCGCTACACCATAACTAGGCTACCCTCGCGAAGTGCAATTGTCAAACACAAGTTTTTCACTCAATTGGTGAATTGTATTCATCAGTAGACAACACCCGTACGCTCGAATTCGTTCCATCATAATAATTAAAAAACTTCATAAGTTCATCCGTCTCATCGAGCAGGCGATTGCTTCCTAGCAGAAAATATGGAAAATCCGGTCCGCCATGTGCATCATCATTGGTTACATCAACCATGTACCACTTGTCATTCAGAAGGACCTCATTCCAGGCATGCGTCGCATTAATCACGATATCGCACTCAATGTTCATAGCCTCCATTAAGAGTTTAAATGCCTTTGCATATCCCTCACAAACGCATTTACCATCCACCAAAGCACCATAGGCCGAATGTGGATGTATAGCATTTTCATCGTAAACTACATTTGCGCATAAATAGTGGTGAGCTGCCAAGATACGGTCATATTCGCTTCCGGTCATTTGCGCCGTTGCCTCGGAAATCTTTTCCATCATTTGCGCATTCTCGCCAGGAGTCGTATAAGCATAATAATAGAGTGCATATACAGAGTAATCACCAGATTGGTTCTTCAAATCCTGTACCTTGCGAATGCGATACAAGCCAACACCCATTGCATAATAATGCTGGTAATCCATGCCGCAATAATTGTAGAAGAAGGAATCCGCTGCAAGCGTATTGTGTGGGCTCTGTTCCGTAGCCGCAAGATTCAGTGCAGCATTCATATTATCTGCCAATTCATCGAACTGTCCTCTGCGTGTAAGAACATATACAATTTCCTGCGTGTGCGTACGATTCTCCAACACGGACTGAGCCAACTGAATCAGTTCAGAATTGGTCTTAATATAATGATAGCCACGATCCGTTAAGTATTTCTGCAAGTCCAGTTTAGAGTCTTCTTTTACATTTTTGTAAACTGTAAAAGAGAAGGATGCACTGTGATTCTCGACATGTGTTTCCTCTTCCGGCATTTCATTTTCGGCAGAGGTGCTTTCCTTTGTCTGGGCAGTCGATGTCTCTGCAGTAGTGGTCTGCGCAGAGGTAGCTTCCGTGGACGGTTTTTGCGTTTGCAATTGCGTTGTCGGATTTTGCTCTGACTGCGTAGGCGCTACCCCTGAGGTTTCCGTATTCGCAGGCATCGGCTCCGATGCAGTCGTCGAATGCTCGGTCTCTAAAGGCATACTAATGGTAGGCTCCTCTAACGAAGCGCCCATCGAAGTTGTTTCGGTTTGGTCTTGGGTTTGATCCGTCGAAATAGAACGGTCTGAATGAATATAATTGTGCACCTGAATGGATGCAATCGCAACCAGTGCAACACCTAATACTCCTATTGTAGGAGCAATCAATCTTTTATCAATTTTCATCTATGTTAATCTCGTTATATGCTAAAATTATGTTATAAGGGTATCCAAACCACCCGCGTACCATCGAACCCCACAAACCAATCATCGAAAACAAACTTTAAAAATCCATGGTTCCGTACTATACTTATCACGAATTATCTCCATGGATGAGACCCGGTAAAAGATACCGAATCGGGTTCAATCGGATGTCATATGAATCATATCAATTATTTATATGAATAATGTAACACGCAATGCTCCAGAATTCCATAGTCATTTTGCTATAATTTTTCACGAAAGTTGAGATTTTTTTATGAAGACCGTTGATTTACATGTCCATTCTACCTTTTCTGACGGAACCTTTACCCCTACCCAGCTGGTGGACGAAGCACTCCGTATGGGCTTAAGTGCCATGGCGCTTACCGACCATGATACCGTTGCAGGCGTACCAGAAGCTTTAGCAGCCGGTCAGAAAAAAGGCTTAGAGGTCATTCCCGGCATTGAAATCAGTACCAATTACAAGGATAAGGAAGTCCATATCGTTGGTCTGTTTTTAGATTATGAAAACCCGGCATTTTTAGAGGCAATCGGTAACGAGCGTGAGCGCCGTGCCGGCAGAAACGAAAAGCTAATTGAACGTTTCAACGAGTACGGATTCCCTATTACCATGTCTGAACTGGAGGCATTGTTTCCCAATGCAGTCATCACGCGTGCGCACTTTGCCGCATATATGGTTCAGAAGGGGTATGTTAAGACACGCGATGAAGCCTTTGACAAATACTTAGGAGACGGAAAGCCGCTCTATATTTCCAGAGAGAAAAAAACTCCTGCGCAGGCTATGGAAGCGATTCAAACAGCCGGAGGCGTTGCCGTATTGGCACATCCCCTGTTATATCATCTCACCACATATGAATTAAAAGAATTGTGTGTAACATGCAAAAAGTCCGGCCTGGTAGGCATTGAGACCATGTACTCTACCTATAAGGGTTTTGATGAGCTCACGGTTCGTCAATTAGCCCACGAAGTCGGACTGTTAGAATCGGGTGGTTCAGATTTCCATGGTGCCAATAAGCCTCATATCAGGTTGGGCGTTGGCATGAACAATCTGGCCATTTCTTATTCATTTTTAGAAGCATTGCGTGAACACAGATAATTGATAAACTGCTCTGCGGTGCGGCCGGAAAGGCCACCATGGCTGATTTCCCATTTATTCGCCTCTGCCAAAAGTTCCTCCTCGGAGATTGTAATGCCAGCACGTTGTGCAAGACCCTTCACAATTTCCTTGAAAAGCTTAGGTTCTGGGGAGCCATAATATATGGAAACACCGAATCGAGCAGACAGGGATAATTTTTCCTGTACCGTATCACGACTGTGCAAATCATCGTCCCGCTCCTCTTTGTCCGTAAACTTCTCGCGAACCAGATGCCTGCGGTTAGAGGTTGCATAAATCAATACATTGTCAGGGCGCTTTTCAAGGCCACCCTCTATAACTGCCTTAAGATATTTATACTCTATCTCGAATTCTTCAAAGGACAAATCGTCCATATAAATCACGAATTTATAATTACGGTCCTTTATCTGATTAATGATGGCAGAAAGATCCTTAAACTGATGCTTATATACCTCAATCATGCGTAGGCCTTCATCATAATACTCATTCAAAAGTGCCTTAATACTGGAGGATTTACCAGTGCCGGAATCTCCAAACAGCAGGCAGTTATTCGCCTTGTGTCCATCCAAAAAAGCGCGAGTGTTCTCAACCAGCTTCTGCTTTTGCAATTCATAGCCGATAATATCCTTCAAATAAATGTGCTGAACACTAACGACCGGAGTGATGATTGTCTCCTCGCTGTCCGGCTTATGTGCAATACGGAATGCTTTAAACAAGCCAAAACAACCAACGCCGATTTCATGATAGAATTCACAAACCAAATCCATAAACGCCTGTTCACTTACTGCAGCTGCCAGATTTTGGGACAATTCATGGATACGATCACGAATACGCTTGTTAAAATATTTTGCTTCCTCGTTATTGTTTTGGAAATCCATCACAAGGGATGCATCCGCACCCTCCCACGCAAAGCCAAACAGCTCCATCATCAATTTGAAATCATGAAGTGCGAAAGCGTTGATGCTTCCAGGAACCTTTCCCTTTTTTTCACAGGACAGACTGAATGCATTCTCATGGTTCACAATCAGATATGTTAAATAATCCTGCCAAAGATTACCATAAAAGCCCATCTTTTCGGAGACTTCCAGTATGTAGGAAAGACATTCCACCCTGGATAATTTCGGTTCCTCACCATGTTGCATCTGCCATACAGCATCCACAACCTCGCTTAAATTTCTATAACAATAAAATTCCGGAGAACTCATCTTTTCGCCTCAATTTCCATACTTAATAATTGCCCAACAATTTTAAGGAATTGCTCTCTTCAGAGATACCTCGAAGCGCATTACGCACGCCCGGGTCTGCCAGATTTCCATCAAAATCCACGAAGAAACGGAACTCCCAGTTATGATCTGAAATCGGTCTAGACTCAATCTTTGTCATATTCAGGCCATTAAAACGGATGTGTGAAAGAGCATTGTACAAGGATCCTGCCTCATGCGCGATTTCAAAACAAATGCTAACCTTATTCGCATTCTTCACGAATACGCGGTCACGGCTGACAATTACAAAGCGTGTCGTATTTCCACGTTCCGTATTAATACCATCCGCAAGAATCTCCAGTCCATATTCTCTTGCACAATTTGCTGACCCAATTGCTGCAATGGTTGGATCTCCATTTTCCGAAACCATCTTTGCGCTCATTGCAGTATTTAGATAAGGGACACGCTCCCATTCTTTGTGGTTATCCAAATATTCCGCGCACTGGGACAATGCCTGTGGGTGAGAATATACTTTCTTCACATCCTCAAGTTTTGTGCCTGGAACACCTAATAGACAATGATGAATTTCTACAAAGGTTTCTCCAACAATGTAATTATTATATTCCTGCAGCAAATCATAGGTATCGCTTACCATACCCGCCGTGGAATTATCAATTGGAATGACTGCATAATCCGCCACACCATTGTGCACGGCTTCCATTGCTTCCCTGAAAGTATCTACATGGAAATTCTGTACATCAGGACCGAAGAAATGAATCATGGCCTCATGCGAATATGCACCGCGAACGCCCTGATAAACCACTTTCATGGAATCCTTCATCAATGACTCTGAAACCGTATATGGCTCCAGTTTGGAATCCGACTTTCTGGCTTCCAGTTTCTGGTACTGCAGTTTACGGCTCATGGCCATAATCTGTGTAAATAATTCTGCAATACACTTCTGATTGAATTCGTTTTCCGTCATGGTACGAAGGGTCGCAATCTTACTATCCTCGCGTTCTTTATCAAATATTGCCTTGCCTGTTTCCATCTTATAGGCCGCAACATCCTCAGCAACCTTCATACGACGTTCAAACAAATTTACGATCTGTGCGTCGATTTCATCAATACTTTTTCTGGATTCTGTCAAATCAATTGCCATCATTCGATCCTCTTTTCAGAAAATAATCTTTGTCAAGTATATCACAAGGTGCCCACAAAAAACAAACGCAAACATAAAGGTTTTTACTTGCAAACAACCTATAAATATAGGATAATTAATCTGATTAATTATGCAACGGAGCGCATACTATGTCCAAGAAGCTGAAAATCATCCTTCCGATTGCTATGGTGCTAATCATAGCCGGATTGCTGGTCTTTTATTTCATATCGCGACGCATGCCATCCAACCCACCAGAATCCCGCGGAAACACTGCTGGAAACCTGATTAGCGGCGGAACCTTCTGTGAATACGGGGACAAGATATATTTCTCCAATCCGTATGATCAGGGACGCTTATACACGATGGATACGAATTGCAACAATATCGAGCGCCAGTCCACGGACAGCGTTTCTTATATCAATGCCTGCGGCAAATTCCTTTATTACATACGTGATAACAGTGCCTCAACAGGTGGTAGCAATTCCGTCATCTTCCGTGGTCAGAACTATGGTGTGGTTCGCACACGATTAGATGGCAGCAAGGAAACAACTCTTTATAACGAATTCTGCACAGATTTAGCATTAGCGGGTAACTCCCTGATTTTCAATGCCAATGATGGAACCGTGTTGTCAACCTTCTCTATGTCCACCGATGGCGGCGAACCGGATTTGGTATACCGCGACAACTTTTTAAATGCATCCATAACCTGGAACGAACTTACGAACACGCACCTGCTCTTCCATTCCAGCAAACAGACCAACCATTCTGTATATGCGCTTGGCTTAGAGACAGGCAGTCGTGATCTATATCTGCAGGGCAATACCTATATGGCGACCGAATATAACGGAAGCATCTATTACATTGATTTGGATAACAATTATGCACTTACCTGCGTCAATATCGCTGCCGGAACAAAAACGGTATTAACCAAGGAAAAGGTCGTATTATATAATATTTATGACAACTTAATTTTCATTCAGACCGAGACAAAGAAGGATCATCATGCTTTGCTTCGAATGAATCTGGATGGCTCTAATCCGGAGGAAGTTGTGCAGGGGGATATCATCAGTATCAATTGCACCTCCAAGTACACCTTTATCACAATGTATGATGCTCCGGAGATTCTATACCGTATTCCAACCCGTAACGGAAATACCGTAGAAACCTTCTATATCACTTACAATTAATCGAGGAGTCCATTATGCAAATTATAGATTTAAAGAAAACAATTATTGAAGACAGTGATGCCGATGGCAATGTGCTTCGCACAGATTTAAATAACCGCGGCGTATTTTATATTAACATCATGTCCTCCCCGGGAAGCGGAAAAACCACTACCCTCGTTAGAACCTTAGAAGCTTTAAAGAACTGCTTCGAACAAGGGGTAATGGAGGCGGATATTGATTCCGATGTGGATGCATTAACTGTTGCTGAGGCTGGATTTCCTGCTGTTCAGCTACACACCGGTGGTATGTGCCATCTGGATGCAGATATGTCCCGTCAGGGTATGCGTGCCTTAACTTCGGCCAATGGCGGCAAGGAATGTCAGGTTGTATATTTAGAGAATGTTGGAAACCTGGTTTGCCCGGCAGAATTTGACACTGGTGCACATTTAAATGTAGTCATTCTATCCGTTCCGGAGGGCGATGATAAACCATTAAAATATCCTTTGATGTTTGAGAAATGCAATGTGGTTCTTTTAAATAAGTTTGATTCCATGCCAGCTTTCGATTTCTCTTTGGATAAATTTACAAAGAATGTCGCAGCCGTAAATCCAACCGCAAAAATCTTCCCGATTTCTGCCAAAACCGGAGAAGGCTTTGAAAATTGGATTCAGGCTCTCACAAAAATAATCCAAACAGGACTTAACCAATAGGAGTATTTATCTTATGCCAACCATTAAAGTAATCGATGTGCATCAGGGAGTATTTGACGCGAACGATGCCGTCGCAGAAGAAATTCGTACCAGATTAAAAAAAGAAAAAACCTTTATGATAAATTTGATGGCTTCACCGGGTGCCGGTAAGACGACCACCCTAATGCGAACCATCAATGCCTTAAAGAATGACTATAAAATCGGCATAATGGAGGCCGATATTGATGCAACCGTAGATGCGGAAAAGATTGCATCTGCAGGTGTTTCCTCTATTCAGGTTCACACCGGCGGAGAATGTGCAATGGATGCCGAGATGACCCGTCAGGCTATGGGTGAATTCCAAACTGCGCAGTATGATTTTCTGGTTTTGGAAAATGTCGGAAACCTGGTCTGCCCGGCAGAAACAGACACCGGTGCCTCCAAAAAGGTCGTGCTTCTCTCCGTTCCAGAAGGCGATGACAAGCCATTAAAGTATCCACTCATGTTTGAGGTGGCGGATGTGGTTTTAATCACCAAAATCGATACCAGAGAATATTTTCCTTTTGATGACGAGGCAGTCATTGACCGCATCAAGTTCCGCAATCCGAATGCTGAAATTTTCTTTGTATCTTCTAAGACCGGAGAAGGCTTCGATGCATGGCTTAACTGGTTAAGAAACGAAATTGATATTTGGAATGCATAAAAAAAGAGGCAGTTAAAACTGCCTCTTTTTGTTATCTCAAAAATCCATTAATAATCTGTTCTTCCGCTTCCTGCTCGGTAAGACCCAGAGTCATCAGCTTAATTAACTGCTCTCCTGCAATCTTTCCGATTGCCGCCTCATGAATCAGAGAAGCATCTACACAGTTTGCATCCAATTTAGGCACCGCAACCACTCTTGCATGATCCATAATAATGGCATCACACTCTGCATGGCCATGGCATACCGTATTTCCAATAATACTGGCCTCAAACAACTGATAGGAGTCATCCTTGGCAACGGATCTGGAAATGATGTCTGTGCTCGAATTTTCACCATTCAGTTCCACTTCATACTTGCTGGTCGCACTTTGGTTCTCATGCGTCATCAATCGCTCATGAACAATTAAGGTTGCGCCCTCTGCGAGCTTACCAATATTGGTTCTCACCGTGGAATCCACGCCCTTAATCTGAACCATTTCCATATCTACATAGCTCCCTTCGTCCTGATAAACCCCCGTCACAGGATTAAGGATACGCTTACCGGTTCCGGCACCTTCGCCATAATGCTTTTGCACATAGCGCACCTTGGAATT
>JAZUHV010000096.1:0-6197 GCA_045641925.1 Butyrivibrio sp. | reverse complement strand
TTTTCTGATCCATTCAAGATTTGCAACAGAGGTTGCTAATGCGGAAATACCTGCACCTGCAAAGGTAATCTTAGAGGTTGAACAGAACTCATATACCATATCAGGATTGCCGGCCTTAGCGCATTCGGAAATAATTTCTGGAATTTCAATGGATTCATCATAAATATAATGAACGCAGTAAGCATTATCCCAGTAAATTCTAAAGTCAGCAGCCGCTGGCTTCAAATTTGCAAAACGCTTTACAACTTCATCAGAATATACAACGCCCTGAGGATTGGAATATTTTGGAACACACCAAATACCCTTCACAGAGGAGTCATTGTTAACATACTTTTCGACAAGGTCCATATCTGGGCCATCCTCATTCATTGGGATATTAATCATCTCAATTCCCAATAATTCAGTAATCTTAAAATGTCTATCGTATCCCGGAACAGGGCAAAGGAACTTAACCGGCTGCTCTAATTTAACCCAAGGAGTAGAACCCATGACACCAAATAACATTGAGCTTGCTACGGTATCATACATTAGGTTCAAGCTTGCATTACCGCCAACATAAACATTTTCCACAGGAACACCAAGCATATCTGCCATCAGCTTACGAGCTTCCGGAATACCTTCAAGGGAACCATAATTACGAACATCCTGTCCGGATTCCGTCATGAAATCACAATCACTGTTAAAAATATCCATACACTCGTTTGAGATTGAAAGCTGGGCCGGTGATGGCTTACCTCTGGACATATCTAACTTTAAATTAAGTCCCTTCATCTTTTCATACTCTGCGTTCAGTTCAGCCAATAACTTGGTCTGCTCTGCTTTTGACATTTCTGCATACTGCATAGTTTTCTTCCTCCTGAATTTTATGTATACAAACAATCCGCTGCATGATTGTTTAAATCGCAAGTACCTTAGTCAACCCAAGCACCAATATAATGGCACCAAGTACAATACGATAAATACCAAATGGCTTAAAGTCATGGCCCTTAATGAAGGCCATCAGGAATTTAATTGCTGCTACGGATACACCGAATGCAACAACCATACCCACGATTAGAAAAATCAATTCGTTCGTTGCAAATCCGCCACCGTCTAAAACGAATTTTACAATCTTTAAAAGGCTTGCACCTAACATCACAGGTATCGCTAAAAAGAAGGTAAATTCAGCGGCAGGGGTACGGGACACACCTATTAACATTGCTCCTAAAATTGTTGCACCAGAGCGCGATGTTCCCGGAATTAATGCAAGAACCTGGAATGCACCAATAATCAGAGCGGTCTGGAAGGTAATCCCTTTTACATCCGTCACTTTAAAATTACGCTTATTGTTGCGAATTTCCAATAAAATAAAGGCAATTCCATAAACAATTAAAGTGATGGAAACCACATAAGGATTATAGAAGTGTGCATCAATCCAGTCATCAAATAGAACGCCAATCAGACCCGCCGGGATACATGCAACAAGGATTTTCAACCAAAGCCACAATTTGTCCTTATCCCAATGGAGCTTCTTGTTTTCGGATTTAACAGGCCATAATCTGGAAAAATAAATAACAATAACGGCAAGAATGGCACCTAACTGAATTACCACATTGAACATCTCTTTAAATTCCGCTGACATGTCCGGTTTCAGAAAGGATTCAACCAGAATAAGATGTCCTGTGCTGCTGATAGGAAGCCACTCAGTGATTCCCTCAACAATGCCCAGGACAATAATCTTTAATAACTCAATAAAATTCAATTATGCGTTCTCTTCATTGTCCGCAACCTCGCCGACAATGTGCACCTTTTCTCTGTAAAGTTCCTCAACCGCAATTGACAATGGCTTCTTGCCCTTACCATCGACATAAGGTTCAGAACCGTCAATAATCTGACGAGCTCTCTTGGATGTAGCAATTACCAAAGAGTAACGGCTCTGAACTGCAGGCTGCTCGCCCGGCTCAACATCCTTATTAATAACATTCATTAATTCGGTATAAGATGGATGAATCATGAATTAAAATCTCCCTTCAAAGCTATTTGAATGTCTTTAATTAAAGACAAATTTTCATCCGTTCTATTATGCGCACTTTTCACAATTATGTCAACCATTTGTGCACATTCAGCAACGGTATCATTCACAACAATATAATCGTACGCCTCTACACCTTCCGCTTCGTTAACGGCTCGTGCCATACGTTTACGAATAACCTCTTCTGTTTCCGTGCCACGGCCCTTCAGACGCTCATAAAGTGTTTGGGCATCTGGTGTGGTAATAAAAATCAAAATAGCGTCCGGAAACTTCTTTTTTATCTTTAATGCTCCCTGAATTTCGATTTCCAGTAACACATCTTTACCGGCTTCACGCATTTGATTTACGAAAGATTTCGGCGTTCCGTAATAATTTTCAACATACTGTGCATACTCAAGCAAATCATCATTTGCAATCATATTTTCAAATTCTTCTTTGGTTTTAAAGAAATACGCTTCTCCATCCACCTCACCCGGTCTCGGGCTGCGTGTAGTAGCAGATACAGACAAAGCATAGTTCGGTCTGGTCGTAACCAGTTCCTTCATAACGGTCCCCTTGCCAGCTCCCGAAAATCCGGATACAACAATCAATTTTCCTTTATTCATGATACACCTTTACTCAATATTCTGAATTTGTTCTCTCACCTTTTCAATATCCGTCTTTAAAGTGATACCCCAATTAGAGGTCGCAAGATCATTTGCTTTGGAAAGCGTGGTGTTTGCCTCACGATTCATTTCCTGTGCAATGAAATCAAGCTTACGTCCGATGCTGCCGCCTTCAATCAATGTCTGCTTTGTGGTTTCAATATGACTTCTTAAGCGAACCATCTCTTCGTCCACACAAATCTTATCAGCAAAGATTGTCACTTCCGTTACAATACGTGACTCGTCGATTTCGGTATTTCCTAAAAGATCACGAACCTTGTTCTCCAGCTTAGCGCGATATTCTGCAATTAACATCGGTTCTCTTTCTTCAATTTGAGAAACAATTTCTAGCATCTCATCGAGCTTGTCAATTAAATCATCGCGAAGTTTTTCTCCTTCAATGATTCTACTTTCCACAAATTGTCTGCACGCCTGATTGAGTGCTTCATTTAAAACAACCCAGGTTTCTTCCTCATCATCCGTCTGCTCATCCACGGTAATGATTTCCGGGTAACGTGACAAATGAGAAACCTTTATATCATTTTCAATCCCAAAGGTTGTAGCCATATATTTGAAAATGCTCATATATTCATTGGCCAGTTCTTCGTTATATTTCAAATTGTAATCATTTTCTTTTAAATCCTCGTAAGTAATAAAGATATCTACCTTACCACGATTAATATAATTCTTTAATACCGTACGAATATTCGCTTCATACGCATTTAATTTCTTCGGCATTTTAATCGTTGGTTCAAAATATCTATGATTTACAGATTTCATTTCCACAACGATTTTGCAATTTTCGTCAGCAGCCTCTCCACGGCCGAAACCGGTCATACTTTTAATCATTTCGCCTTCTCCTTCCAGAATGGTTCACTAAGATTTTTAGTTCATTTTTTTGTCTCGGCATGTTATGATAATCACGTTGAAAAACATGTCCACAGATATTTTAATTATACTTTAATATAAAGAATACTGTCAATCATTCGACAGTGGTATGAGAGGCAAATCATGGCTTTTGACGGAATTACCGTACGTGCTTTGGTGCACGAACTACAGGATACAATTTTAGACGGAAGACTAAACAAAATTGCGCAGCCTGAGCAGGACGAGCTTCTGCTTACAGTCAAATCCCCAAAGGGAAATTATCGACTCATTTTATCTGCCAATGCCAGTCTTCCACTCGCCTATTTAACAGAAAATAATAAGACTTCTCCGGCTATTGCACCGAATTTTTGCATGTTACTTCGCAAACATGTAAACAATGCGCGAGTTGTATGTATTTCCCAGCCCGGACTGGAACGCGTCATTGATATCGAGATTGAACATTTGGATGAAATGGGTGATTTATGCCGTAAGCATTTGATTATTGAATTGATGGGCAAATACAGTAATATCATATTTACTAATCAGGATATGAAAATAATTGATAGTATTAAACGTGTCAATGCCAGTGTCAGTTCCATTCGTGAAGTACTTCCGGGTTTGACCTATTTTATTCCTGATACCATGAATAAGCTTAACCCATTAGAAGTTACTCCAGAGGAAGTAGAAGCAAAACTGCTTTCCATGAATATGACTTTGGGAAAGGCCATTTACAGTTCATTCACAGGCTTAAGTCCTCAGTTTTCTGAATGGCTCTGTTTGTCTGCTGAGGTAGATTCTTCTGTTCCGATGAGCGCACTAACTAATGCAGAGCAAACGCATCTATCTCATGAGTTCTGCCGTGCAATGGAAGACATTAAAACAGCAAATTTTGCACCAATGGCATTTTATCAGTATGGGAATGCGAAAGATTATAGTGTTGTATCCGGAATGGCACTTCTTTATCCTTTAGCAGACTTTACAAATCGCTCATATTCTTCTGTGAGCGAGATGATTGAGCAATTTTATGCGCAAAAAAATCTTGAAAATCGTATTCACTCCCGTTCTGCCGATCTTCGCCAGGTCATTACAACATTATTAGAGCGTAATGTAAAAAAGTTGGATTTGCAGGAAAAACAAATTAAAGATACAGAAAAGCGCGAGGAATATCGAATAAAAGGAGAGCTTTTGCAAGCATATGCATATCAAA
Source organism: Butyrivibrio sp. (assembly GCA_045641925.1). Classification (GTDB taxonomy): domain Bacteria; phylum Bacillota; class Clostridia; order Lachnospirales; family Lachnospiraceae; genus Eshraghiella. The sequence goes on along the minus strand of JAZUHV010000096.1, from coordinate 1,468 downwards.
TCGTATCCGGCAGTGAATCCGCAACGGTATTGAATTATTATTCCAATGAAGAAATCACAATTGCTCTGGATGCTGATTTGTCCATTCATGATAATGCACAGAAATACTTTGCCCGCTATAACAAATTAAAGCGGACCTATGAAGCACTTTCCTCCTATGTAGAGGAAACCCGACAGACAATATCTCATTTAGAATCCATTGACACAGCAATTAGCCTTGCTACCGATTATGAAGACTTGATTCAGATTAAAGAAGAAATGGTGCAATTTGGTTTTATAAAAAGCCATGGACCATCAAAAGGGAAAGCAGTTAAATCCAAATCCAAGCCACTTCACTATCGCTCTTCTGATGGATTTGATATTTTTGTTGGAAAGAACAATTTACAAAACGAGGAACTGACCTTTAAAATTGCAGCTGGTGATGACTGGTGGTTTCATGCAAAAAATATGCCTGGCTCCCATGTAATCGTCAAATCAAATCATGAAGAATTGCCGGACAAAACCTTTGAAGAAGCAGCCGCATTAGCAGCCTATTACTCAAAGGGAGCTAATCAGGATAAGGTTGAAATCGACTATGTACTAAGAAAGGAAGTAAAAAAAGTATCCGGTGCTGCACCAGGATTTGTTATCTATCATACAAATTATTCCATGGCAATTGCACCGCATATTGAAAATATCGAATTACTATCCAATTAACAGAAAATGCCGAGACAGTTTATCTGTCTCGGCATTATTTTTATCAATGTTTTTACATGGACTCGTATAATTTCTCGTACTCTCTTGCAGAAGAATTCCAGGAGAAATCAGCCTGCATACCACGGTCAACGATCTTATTCCATTCACGCTTATGATTATAGAATACATCCTTCGCATAGCGAACTGTATTCAGCATCTCATGTGCATTGTAGTTCATAAAGGAGAATCCTGTGCCCTTGGACTCATACTCGTTATATGGCTCTACTGTATCACGAAGTCCACCCGTCTCACGAACGATTGGCACTGTACCATATCGTAAGGACATCAACTGACTCAGTCCACAAGGTTCGAACAGGGATGGCATCAAGAACGCATCACAGGCTGCATAAATCTTATGTGAGAGTTCATCAGAATAATAAATATTGGCAGATACACGATTATTATACTTCCAATCATAATGACGGAACATATTCTCATAACGTTCCTCACCAGTGCCCAGAACGACTAACTGAACATCCTCTGAACAAAGCTCATCCATCACATAGGCAATCAGGTCAAATCCCTTCTGGTCAGTCAGACGAGATACAATACCAACCATGAATTTCTTCGGATCAACATCAAGTCCCAATTCCTTCTGTAAAGCCAGCTTATTTTTTACCTTTTCCTTTCGGAAGGTTGTCTGGTTAAAGTTAGCAACAATTTTTGTATCTGTCTCAGGGTTAAACTCTTCATAATCAATACCGTTAACAATACCCGATAGATCATTGGATCTT
>JAZUHV010000095.1:0-3488 GCA_045641925.1 Butyrivibrio sp. | reverse complement strand
TTACATAAATGTGCAAGTCTTTCCTGAACCTGCTTCATCATGGTTTCATATTTTTCAAGCTTTGCTTTTTCTTCTTCAATCTTGGCAGCTGGTGCCTTGGACACAAATTTCTCGTTAGAAAGCATACTGCGGGAACGGCTCAATTCGCCCTCCAGTTTCTTTTCTTCTGCTTTCAGACGTTCAATTTCTTTCTCAACATCCACCAAATCCGCAAATGGAATATAAATAGCGGCATTTGGAATCAATACAGCAACAGCATCTGCATCAATACCGGTCTTGTCGGTCTGAATCATCACCTCAGATGCATATGCCAGCGTAGTGAAGAATACGCGTCCGGTGTCGAAGATTTCGCGGATTTCTTCGTTCTCACTAACAACATATACACTCGCCTTACGGCTTGGTGGAACATTCATTTCGGAGCGTGTATTTCGGATTCCGCGAACAGCCTCCTTAATGGTTTCTACCGCATGCTCCTCCTTCTCAAAGTTCCAGTTATCCTGATATACAGGCCATGCAGAAATCATAATGGATTCCTCATCGGAAAGATTACAGAAAATCTCTTCGGTAATGAATGGCATATATGGATGTAACAGCTTCAGAGAATTGATTAAAACCGTCTTTAAGGTCCACAATGCAGCCGCCTTAGTGGTATCCTCGTCATTCCAGAGACGTGGCTTCACCATTTCAATGTACCAGTCACAGAACTCTTCCCAAATAAAGTCATACACCTTGGAAACAGCCACACCAAGCTCGTAGCTCTCCAAATTAGCGGTAACCTCTGCAGCCAGAGTATTTACCTTGCTAAGAATCCACTTATCTGCATCTGTCAATCCGCTCAAATCCGTCTCAAACTTAGCAAGTGCAGCAGGATCTTCCTTGTCCAGATTCATCATGATGAATCGTGAAGCATTCCAAACCTTATTTGCGAAATTGCGGCTCGCTTCAACACGTTCCCAATAAAAACGCATATCATTGCCCGGTGCATTGCCGGTAATCAAGGTCAAGCGGAGTGCATCTGCACCATACTTTTCAATAACCTCCAATGGATCGATACCGTTTCCAAGCGATTTACTCATCTTGCGACCCAAAGAATCACGAACTAAACCATGAATCAATACCGTATCAAATGGAGCCTTACCCATCTGTTCAATACCGGAGAACATCATACGCATTACCCAGAATGGAATGATATCATAACCGGTTACCAGCGTTGATGTTGGATAAAAATAGTCCAAATCCTCGGTCTTATCAGGCCAGCCCAAGGTAGAAAATGGCCATAACGCAGAGGAAAACCAGGTATCCAAGGTATCCGGATCCTGACGCATTTCCTTTCCGCATTTTGGACAGGTGCAGCTATTATCCTTTGTAACAACCATTTCACCGCAGTCGTCGCAATAGAATGCCGGAATTCTGTGACCCCACCATAACTGACGGGAAATACACCAGTCGCGAATATTCTCTAACCAGTGGAAATAGGTCTTCTCAAAGTGCTCTGGAACAAATTTGGTCTCACCATTCTTTACAGCAGCAATTGCAGGTTCAGCTAAAGGCTTCATCTTTACAAACCACTGATCGGACACTCTTGGCTCGATTGTCGTGTGGCAACGATAGCAGGTGCCGACATTATGGGAATAATCCTCAATCTTAACCAGTGCACCCTCTGCATCCAGAGCCTTTACAATTGCCTCTCTGGCTCCATAACGGTCCATTCCTGCAAAAGCAGGATACTCTTCTGTAATCTTTGCATCGTCAGTCAAAACATTAATAACCGGAAGGTTATGACGAAGGCCAACCTCATAATCGTTAGGATCATGTGCCGGTGTAATCTTAACCACACCAGTACCGAAATCCATCTCTACATATTCATCTGCCACAATTGGAATCTGACGATGAACAATTGGCAAATCGATGGTCTTTCCCACGAAATCCTTATAACGCTCATCGGCAGGGTTCACTGCAACCGCAGTATCACCAAGCATCGTCTCCGGACGGGTAGTTGCCATCTGAATATAGCCGCTGCCATCACTTAATGGATAACGAAGATGCCAGAAATGTCCTGCCTGATCCTCATACTCTACCTCAGCATCGGACAAGGAGGTTCTACAGCATGGACACCAGTTGATGATACGATGTCCCTTATAAATCAGGCCCTTCTCATAAAGGTTCACGAAAACTTCCTTTACAGCCTTATTACAGCCTTCATCCATTGTAAAACGCTCACGATCCCAATCTGCAGAAGATCCAATCTTCTTTAACTGCTTTACGATGCGTCCGCCGTATTCTCTCTTCCAGTCCCAAACACGATCCAAGAAAGCCTCACGTCCCAAAGATTCCTTGGTAAGGCCTTCCTTCGCAATCTGCTCCACAACCTTAACCTCGGTTGCAATAGACGCATGGTCGGTTCCAGGAAGCCAAAGCGCTTCATAGCCCTGCATTCTCTTAAAACGGGTTAAAATGTCCTGCAAAGTGTTATCCAAAGCATGTCCCATATGCAACTGACCGGTAATATTTGGCGGTGGCATAACAATGGTAAATGGTTTCTTACTACGATCAACTTCAGCGTGAAAATACTTCTTTTCTTCCCACTTCTGATATAATCTTTCCTCGATTTCGGAAGGATTGTAATTCTTTTCTAACTCTTTCATATAACAGTCCTCTTTCTGAATATTGTCACGGATTGCTCCGATTATTCCATGTCCATATCATAGGAATCTACGATTTCCATGATGGCACTCGCAATCTGCGGATGTGACTTCATAAATGCAATCACACTCTTTTTCGCATCTTCGATTCGTCCCATATTAAAGTCAATCTGCTCACGCAGCTTCTGTCTGCGGGCATTCAGAGAATGTCGGATTTCCACCATCTCCTTATCATCCGCAAGCGCCTCTAACTGGGACTCCCAGACGCCTACATCGTAGAGCTCCAGGCTCTTTAAGATTTGATTGATGGCCACGATGGTTGCGTCCAGTTCCCTTGCGGAATCCTGATAACGTTCCATTGCCTTGGCATCCATCAGATAGAGCTCATACTCATGGCTTAACTGATAGCCGTTTGCAACAGAAAACTTGGTTTTCTGATACTCTACGCTGTTTGAAATATTAACAAATTTGATTTTTGTCTTATTTAAAAGTGTGATGGCACGGTTCAACTGCTTTTCCGCGATAATTTTTCTTCTGGCGGAATTTGACATCTGAATCACCAGAAAAATTTCCAGCAATGTGCACACTCCTAAAATCACAAGCAATGCCACGACACCCTCAGAGTAGCGGATGGCACCAGTAATAAAGAATACCGCAAGCACTGCAAGCAGCATAAACAATAGCACCCAGGCGGTATTTCTTACAGTCACACGCTTTTTCGCAGAATTGGCAATCTCTTCTTTTAAGGAAACCTTTTCTGCTTCGAGGATTCGCATATCATGCTTCACCGTTTGCTGATACTTCTCGTCATTTTGGAAGTTGGTCAGTGCTTCCGGGAAGTCATCC
>JAZUHV010000094.1:0-10981 GCA_045641925.1 Butyrivibrio sp. | reverse complement strand
AATCGAGGCTTTTTAATGAGTTCTACAACACATCTCAAATTTCTACGACATTTGTTAGAGGATTTGATGAGGTTCCGTGACGCTCCGTCACGTTCCGTCCGGTGTCGTTTTGTAGTCGTCAGTGTCCGTCAGAATCCCATTAATTAAGGGACTTCATCGTTGGGAACAACAGTACATCTCTAATTGCCGGACTATCTGTCAGCAGCATGCACAAACGATCGATGCCGTAGCCGATGCCGCCGGTAGGTGGCATACCGATTTCCAAGGCATTTAAGAAATCCTCATCGGTGTGCTCTGCTTCTTCATCGCCGGCTGCTGCCGCTGCGTCCTGAAGGGCGAAGCGCTCACGCTGGTCGATTGGGTCGTTTAGCTCGGAGTAAGCATTGCACATCTCCCAGGTATTAATAAAGAGCTCGAAACGCTCTACCTTGGTAGGGTCAGTTGGCTTCTTCTTGGTCAGTGGGCTGATGGCGATTGGGTGGTCCATAATGAAGGTTGGCTGAACCAGTTCCTTCTCGCAGTACTCTTCAAAGAAGAGGTTGACGATGTGGCCCTTGTTATGATGTGCCTCGTATTCGATGTGATGTTCATCCGCAATCTTCTTAGCTTCTACATCCGTTTCTACCGTGTCAAAGGCGATGCCAGCATACTTCTTGATGGCATCAATCATAGTCAAACGCTCAAATGGCTTGCCGAAGTCAATTTCAATGCCATTGTAAGTAATCTTAGTTGTACCGCATACCTTTTCTGCGAGGTAACGGAACATGCTCTCGGTCAGTTCCATCATGCCCTCATAGTCGGTATATGCCTGGTACAGTTCCATCAGGGTGAATTCTGGATTGTGACGGGTATCTACACCTTCGTTACGGTATACGCGGCCGATTTCGAAAACTCTCTCCAAACCGCCAACAATCAGTCTCTTTAAGTATAACTCGAGGGAAATACGAAGCTTTACATCCTCATCAAGTGCATTGTAATGGGTCTCAAACGGACGTGCAGCGGCTCCACCCGGGTTGGATACCAAAGTAGGGGTCTCCACTTCCATAAAGTCTCTTCCTGCGAGGAAGGTACGGATTTCTCTTAAAATCTGTGATCTCTTAATGAAGGTATCTCTGGATTCCGGATTCATGATGAGATCAACATAACGCTGTCTATAACGCGTATCCGTATCGGTCAGGCCGTGGAACTTCTCCGGAAGAATCTGCAAGCTCTTGGTAAGCATCACCAGTTCTTCTGCATGTACGGAAATCTCTCCGGTCTTGGTACGGAAGGCATAGCCCTTAACGCCATAAATATCGCCCATATCGGACTTCTTAAAGTCCGCATAAGCTTCTTCCCCAATCACATCGCGTGCTACATATACCTGAATGCTGCCCTTCAAATCCTGAATATTCATGAAGGATGCCTTACCCATAACACGCTTAAACATCATTCGTCCTGCAATGGATACATGGATTGGATCTCCGTCCATGATGGCACGACGCTCATTATAATCATTATTTACCGCATCCTTTGCAGCTTCTTCGTCCATGCCGGTGGTGTCCACTACTGGTCTGCCAGCCAAAAGTTTCTCCTCATGTGCAATGTATAATTCCTTAACATCTGAGGTATGATGTGTCTGATCGTACTTTGTCTGTACAAATGGATCCAGGCCGCGTGCCTGTAAATCCTTTAACTTATCTCTGCGGACCTGTAATAACTGTCCGACGTTCTGCTGTCCATTATTCTGCTCAGCCATTTGATTCTCCTTTAATAGAAACAATGGATTGTATGGTAGCACACAATCCATTGCAGTCATTTTGTGAATTTGCCTAGTCTCTGGTTACCTTGCGAATCTGATACTTCAGCATTCCGCCAGGGGTTTCTACTTCAAGAACATCGCCTTCCTTCTTACCGATCATGGCCTTGCCAAGAGGGGATTCGTTGGAAATCTTGTTCTCCAGGCTCTTTGCTTCGGTAGAGCCTACCAGCTTGAAGGTAATTTCTTCTTCAAATTCTTCATCATATACCACAACGGTGGAGCCTAAGTTGATGGCACCACTCTTTGCGGATTCATCATCGACTACTTCGGCGTTCTTGAGGATTTTCTCGATTTCTTCGATTCTTGCCTCGATATCGCGCTGCTCGTCTTTCGCTGCATCGTATTCTGCATTTTCTGAAAGGTCACCCTGCTCTCTGGCTTCCTTAATCTTCTCAGCGACGTCTTTTCGACGTACAACCTTTAATTCCTGTAACTCGTCCTCTAATTTTTTGAGGCCTTCGTAGGTCATCAAATTTTTCTTATCTGCCATGCTTGTTCACCTTTCTGTAGCCTCGGGTTAGGCCCGATGCGCTCTTTTTAGCCATACCATTATAAGATAGCAATCCTTATTCTGTCAACCTATGTTCCTATACCATTTCCAAAAGTCTATACAATTCGTCCATTGTTTCGCACTGATTCACCGCGCCGCGAAGCTTTGCGCTTCCAGGCAGGCCCTGCGTGTACCAGGCCACATGTTTACGCATCTCGCAAATGGTGATGTACTCGCCCTTCAGCGGAATCATCATTTCTGCCTGACGCTTTGCCATCGTAACAATTTCCTCAATGGTTGGTCGCCCCGGAATCGGCTCTCCCGCCATCGCAGCCACGCACTCGCGGATAATCCATGGATTGCCCTTGGCCCCACGTCCGATAGCCACGCCATCACAATTCGTCTCGGCCTTCATACGTCTGGCATCCTCGCCGCAGAAAATGTCCCCATTTCCAAATACAGGGATGGAAACGGCTTCCTTAACCTGTCGGATGATGTCCCAGTCCGCCTCGCCGGAATACATCTGCACACGGGTTCTGCCATGCAGTGTAATAGCAGCCGCACCCGCGGCCTCCATACGCTTGGCAAATTCTACCGCATTCACATGCTCCTCATCAACGCCCTTTCGAAACTTTACAGTGACTGGCTTTTTGGTTTCCGAAACCATTGCTTTTACAATGTCCTCTGCCAGTTTCGGAGCCTCCATCAATGCGGAGCCCTCACCGTTACTAACAATTTTGTGCACGGGACAGCCCATATTCACATCGAACGCAGCAAACTCCAAATGGTCCGTCATACGAACCGCCTCCGCCATCACCTCCGGCTCATGGCCAAACAGCTGCAGACCCGCCGGTGCCTCCTGTGGGTTTGTTTCCAATAGAAGCTGTGTATTCCTGTTTTTAAAGGTGATTGCCTTCGCACTCACCATTTCTGTAATCATATAGCCACAGCCCTGTTCCTTGCACAGCATACGATACGGAAGATCCGTAACACCCGCCATCGGCGCTAGCATCACAGGATTGGCCAATTCAATCTCGCCAATTTTCATACTTATTCCACGTCTTCGCCCAGGATAAATACTTTATAAAACAGTTCCAGGGTTTGGAACAGTTCCGCCTTCTCGTTTTGAAGTGCCTTTACCTTTAAGGCGGCGCCGATTTCATCATAGAGCAAATCGCCCTCATCTGCACCGGTTTTAATCATTAAGCTGCCATCCTCATCAAACTCCAGCGTCAAAATTCCGCCCACGTCCTCCACGAAGATGACACAGGCAATTTTTAATTCATCCTTTACAGTAGCAGGCAGCTGGTCAAAGGCTTCATTCATATAAAACTTTCTGTCATAGGCGCTCGCGCCGCATAATACTTCGTTGTCCATCTCAATCTCCTTACACATATCCATAAATGCCTCGGACAGAGACCTCACCTGCGCGTACAGTCTGTACCGTGCCGTCCGCATCCTCCACCAGAAGCTCACCCATATCATTAATGCCGCGGGAAATAAATTCCTGATTTCCTCCTGCATCAATGACTACAACCTCACGATCAATATTGACCAAAAACCTTTCATATATTGCGCGTATACCGCTTAAATTTCCTGCTTTTAAAAACAAGTCATAATTCTGCTCCCAGAAATTTCCGTAAGCGGCTATGATGCGGCTTCGTACCACATCCTGTCCCAATTCCAGAGAAAGAGATGAGGCCACTTCGCGTATTTCCTCCGGGAAGGTCTTCTGATTCACATTAATGCCAATGCCCACCACAACATACTGAATACTCGTCATTTCGGTACTCATCTCGGTTAATATTCCCGTCACCTTATGACCATTTACCACGATGTCATTCGGCCATTTAATTTGTGCAGGCAATCCCGTCACCTCGCAAATGGCCTGTGCACAGGACAGCGCCGCAACCAGCGTAATCATGGATGCATTGCTTGGATCGATGTCCGGACGTAACAGATAGGACATATAAATATTTTCGCCCGGCTCCGAGGTCCAGCTGCGTCCGCGGCGTCCTTTTCCCGCCGTCTGCTCATCCGCAATCACCAGAAGGCCCTCTTTGGCTCCATTTTCCGCCAGGCGACGCACTTCGGTGTTCGTAGAGTCAATTGTACTATGTGAATGCAGTTCCTGTCCCCAGACGCGTGTTTTCAGCTCTGAAGAGATTTCCGCAGACAGCAAAACATCAGGGCAGGAAATCAGTCGGTATCCCCGGTTTCGCACTGCCTCAATTTCGTAGCCCTCTTCCTTTAGCTGGTTGATGACCTTCCAAATAGCAGTGCGAGAGACCTGAAACCTCTCGCACAATTCCTGTCCTGATATATAATCGTTCGTATTCTTAAAGATTTCCAGAATTTGCTCCTTCATCTAAAAGATTCCTCCTACCGCATGATACGTTAAGTAGGCAAGTCCTCCTAAAACCAAGGTTGCTACCATCATAACAATTCCGGAGACCCTGCGCTCCGTCATCAGATGCTTAATGCCCGTGAACAGATTCATCAATGCACCTGCTGCAAAAATATATGGGAACATAAAACGTCTTTCGGACACTCCGAGGAAGGTCCAAATTGTAGCACCTACAATGGCCACTCCCAGTACAATATTTAAAATGTCCAGCATGACACGTATCACTTTTTGAAATCGATTCCCACCTCTGGAGAACATGATTACCTCCTAAAACTCGTAGCCTAAGGTTGCTGCCATCACAGCCTTAATGGTATGCATACGGTTCTCTGCTTCGTCAAAGACAATACTCTTTTCGGATTCAAATACCGCATCCTCCACCTCTAATTCCGTGAAATTGAACTTCTCACCCATTTCCTTACCAGTTTCGGTCTTCAAATCATGGAAAGCTGGTAGGCAATGCGTAAACAGAGCCTGTTCGCCTGCCATCTCCATAACCTTTGTAGTAACCTTGTAAGGTAATAAATCGTGGATTCTTTCTTCCCAAATTTCTGCCGGCTCACCCATGGATACCCAGACATCGGTATAAATGATATCTGCACCTTTGACGCCCTCTTCCACGCTTTCGGTGAGGGTAATGGTTGCACCACTTTCCTTTGCCCATACTTCACACTCTGAAACCAGTTGTGCATTTGGGAAGTATTTCTTTGGTGCGCATGCCACAAAGTCCAAACCAAGCTTCGCACATACAATCATTAAGGAATTACCCATATTGTATCTTGCATCGCCCATATATACAAGTTTCTTTCCCTTCAATTCGCCAAAATGTTCCTTCATCGTGAGCATCGTAGCGAGCATCTGGGTTGGATGATATTCATTCGTCAAACCATTCCAGATTGGAACACCGGCATACTTTGCAAGCTCCTCAACGACTTCCTGTCCGTAGCCTCTGTATTCAATACCTTCGAACATTCTGCCAAGTACTCTTGCCGTATCCGCAATGCTTTCCTTCTTACCAATCTGAGAATCCTTTGGATTCAAATAGGTGCTGCCCATACCCAAATCGTGCGCAGCGACCTCAAAGGAGCAACGGGTTCTGGTGGATGTCTTCTCAAAAATTAATGCCACATTCTTTCCCTTGAATACATCATGCGCAATGCCTTTCTTCTTCAAGTCCTTTAAATGTGCAGCCAGGTCAATCATGTAATGGATCTCTTCCGGCGTAAAATCCTTTAATGTCAGAAAATGTCTACCTTTTAAATTCATATTGCTACCTCCTAATAATAAATAAACCACATACGTGGATTCTTGTCCATAGAAACACTCTAATTCGCGAAATCCGAAATGTCAAGTGATTTTCTGTATTTTTATGCATATTATACGCACATATTGTGCATATATAGTCGTTTTATGCATATTTGTTTTGCATAATACGATAATTTATGCATCACGCGGCAGTTATATGCGCTTGACATTCAAATGGCGCCCTGACTATAATATTTAAGTTATTAGTGAATCTTTTTACTTTTCACAACAAATAATCAGGTAATCCGGAGGAAGGTTATGTTATCTTTTGATTCCCTGCAAAGTGCAGAAGAAGTATTCAAAGCGCTTAGTGCGCCAATGCGTCTGAAAATCATGGATCTCATTTATGAGAACGAGCGGATGAGTATGAACAATCTCGCCGAAGCGCTGGGCCTGACCAATAGTGCAATTTCCATGCATGTTGGAAAGCTGGAGGATGCCGGTTTGGTTACCATTCAGGTAGAATCCGGCAAACGCGGCATTATGAAGGTAGTTAAGCCGACAGATACCAGTCTTTTTGTCAATATGGCGCCAAAAGCCCAGACAGAAGAAAAGCAGTTCTATCAGGATGAAATTGCAATCGGTTATTTTGTACCTACTGTCTAATACATAAAGGCCATCGGTTCTCCGATGGCCCTTTCTTATACTCTTCTATTATGTCGTAATTTCTTAACCTCATACATGCGAGCGTCCGCTTCCTGCATCAATTCCTCAATTTCCTCATAAGACGAAATCTTTCGCATAACGCCGCCCATACTTGCGGATATCGTAAACGGATAGTCTCCGGAATCATTTGCTTCCTTCATATTTGCTTCAATGCTTTGCATCAGCTTTTCCAATCGGTCCGGCTCATAATCACGACAGCCAATTACCACGAACTCATCGCCACCTACACGTGCACAAATCTCGCCCTCTTCAAGAGAACGCACAATTGCATTGGCAATCGTTCGTAGGAGAATATCGCCGCTGTAGTGACCAAAATGATCGTTGGCATATTTTAATCCATCCGCGTCCATTTCTAAAACGAGCGTAGTATTTCCCTCTTCGGCAATTTTAGCAGAAAGCTTTTTCCTCTGCTGCAAATATCCGTTTCTGGTCAATACGCCGGTCAATGCATCGCCTGTTGCCAGTTTCGCAATGCGCGCCTTCATGCCGAAGCCCTCTAACGCATTAGAAAGATGACGACACCAGTTCATAAATCCAAAATCATAAGCCTGCTCCTCACTGTCGAAGGTGATGATGCAATAGCCAAACGATCTTAAGCCCTGATGCAATGGCAGGAAATAATAAGTCTGCACGCCCTCTCTCGCATCGGAATCCGGGAGCATCTGTGAAAGTGGAAAGCTTTCTTCCACCGAACGGTTCGCATGATTCTCCGTGCGGATAAATAAATTCATCTCCTTGGTATATGGATGGTATTCTGGTTCGCTGATGCCGGAATCCTCGAGCCAATCCTTATTCATACACAAGTAAAAATCCTTACAGCCCGGAACCAGATATAAATAATACTGAATAACCTGTAAAAGCTGACTCAAATCTCTCGCCGAGGACAGTTCATCCATCATATTACTTTCTAAGAACTGAATGACTGATTCTCCGATTTCATTACGGTAATGAACACGACGAATGTATTCTGGATCTGGTTCGCAGCCACAGGTAGCACCAATTTCCATTCGACCATAATCCACGGATTTGCGATCGTTTGGAATCTTTCGAATCATGCTGTCCAGTGTAAATACCGCATTCTCACCAGCTGCCTCAATCGGCGGCTTATAGGTCGTAATCGGTGGATTATAACGTACAGCGGCTTCGGTAGCATCAAAGCCGACAATAATCAAGTCCTCTGGAATGTTATATCCAGCTGCCTTAAAGGCATCCATTGCACCGATAGCCATATAATCGCCACAGAAAATAATCGCGTCCGGTTTTTTACGCTCACCAGCAATAATTTCCTTTGCGACTGCCTCGCCACTGTCCTTCCAGAAATTACCGGTCAGGCATACATTCTCCGCATCACTCATGCCATGCTTTTCCAAAGCATTTCGATAGCCCTTTAATCGGGTTACAGTCGTAGAAACCGTCTCCGGTCCGGAATAGAACAGAATGTCCTTACAGTTATGCTTCTCAATCAAATGGCTTACGATATTTTCAAACGGAATGGTATCCTCTACCACCAGATTCGTAAAATGATGGCCCTGAGAATAGTCCAAAAAGACAACCGGAATGCCAGCAGCCTCCAGGACAGAAATCGTATGATCAATCAGCCCCGGCCACTTAAAGGTATCACCCATAACCAGGACGCCGTCTAACTGCTCATAGTTGATGAGTTCATAGATATACTTCTCACCATATTCAAAATCAGACTGCGTGTATCCCTTTGCGAAATTTGAGAATACCAAAACATCATAGCCCAGAGCATGTGCCTGCTTATTAATGCCGCGCACGAAACGGGTCTGGTAAAGTTCCTGTAATTCAGCTGAAATCACGCCAATTCTGCGATTTGCCATAATAACTCCTGAAAAATCCATAGTTTAATTCATTATACCATACACAGTCATTTTATCCAAACAAATTCCAATAAGAAAAGCGGATGCAGCCTTGTGCATCCGCCTGATTAGGTTTATTAAATTAATAATCGTAGAAGCAGTGATTGTTGATTATGCAGTACTTCGTATATCTTGCGTAATTCGCCTTACCCACGCTTATAAAGAAGCAGTAATCATCAATATTGTTCTCACCGTTTAAGGCACGAATCGCAGCATCATAACTACCACGTTCGTTCAGCTTTGCATTACTAAGTGCCAGATAGCCCTTAAACTTCTCTGTTGGCTTCCAGTTCTCTGCTACGCCGGTAAACTGACCTGGTGCATAAATAACCGATTCAATCGTGTTCACACGGAATTCCTTCGAGAAGACACGGTTCAATACAACGTTAGCTACCGCAACCTGACCCTCGAAAGGCTCCCAGCCTGCCTCATAATAAACAATTGCAGCCAGAAGATGAATTTCCTCTTCCGTTGCATTGTAAGCAGCACGATAATTGGTCTGCGGCTTTCCAGAATTCTTCTTCGCCTGTTCAGCTGCTTCCGCTGCTTTTCTGGCAGCTTCCTCTGCAGCCTTCTTAGCTGCCTCAGCCTCTTCCTGGCGAATCAGTTCCATGGACTTCGCCACGCGCAATCCATAAGAAATGTCCACATCGTCCTTTGGAATATATCCAAAGCCCACTGCAGAATTCACCATATAATAGCCATCATACATATCGCAGACCAGAATCTCATCCGCAATATTTAAAGATGCTAAAACAGTTGCATTTTCGGATGTGTCCGCATAAATATTTGTACCATCCGCTGCAACCTTTGCACTACAGGTTCCGATTGCATTCGCAATCACTTCTGCTTCCTCACCAAATAGCACATCGGAGTTGTATACATAGCCAATCACATCACCGGACTGAATCTTGGTCCAGTCGGCTCCGATTTCAAGAATGTTCGCCTCGCTTCCGGAATACATAATTCCGACAGCTTCGGAATCTGATGTAGCTTCTGCACGAACATATAACTTGTCCAGGGTGTAGGATACAATTTTGTTTCCAAATGTTCCACGATTCGTTTCCGGTTCAAACACATCAACTGCTTCCGTAGAAGATACCGTACTATGGTAAACCACATGAATATCTGCCTGCACGATTTCCTGAACAGAATCAATTTCCTCGCTTGGCTCCTGCTCCATTGTCTGGCTCGGAGCTTCCGTCTGGTCTTCCAAAGAAGTGGATGGTGTCTTATCTGCTAATTGAGTACCGGCCGGTTTACGATCAACCGTCTGAATGGCGGAAAATACAATCTGCGTAACCATCAGTAATACCAAAACGGCTACCACAGATGCTTTTCTGTTTCTAAATTTCATGACAACCTCACTCAAAATTTGTTACGAAATTGTTACATACTGTCTGCCATTGTACAACGATGAGCAAAAATTGTCAAATTTATAGACTTATACCAATAAAACCCAGTTGCTGATTCCAAGGAACTGACCATTCTTATTGCCCACCTCCGGCATGGTTCCGCAGAAAGAAAAGCCAAGTTTTTCATGCAGTTTGTTGCTGGCATCATTGATGCTCGTAATGACTGCCACCAGGGCATGCACATCCGGGCATTCCTTCGCATACGCAATCAAGTACTCCATCAGTTTGGTCGCAATTCCCTGTTTTCTATGTTCAGGATGAATATATAAAGTGGTCTCCACCGTCGCGTCATAGGCCGCTCTGGTGCGGTATCGGGAATATCCTGCAAAGCCGATTATTTTCCCCTCTTCTTCGGCCACAAATAAGGTGTGATGCGCCAGGAACCATTCATCCCATTCTTCCTTCGTACGCTCGCCGATATCGAACGTGGCCACACCATGCAGCACCTCGTAATTATAAATATCCAAAAGCGCCTGCTTATCACCTTCTACAGCTTTTCTGATTTCCAAGTCTGTATCCTCCGGTCCAACTGATTTCTTTGGCGTTTCGCCTCATACATGAATAATGCGGCACTTACGGCAGCATTCAAGGATTCGAGTTTCCCTTCCATCGGAATCCTTACCTTTACATCCGCACATGCGGTAATCTCATCGGTCAATCCGTTTCCTTCGTTTCCAATCAAAAATCCAACGGAATTATTGTACACTTCTTCAAAGTAATTATGCTCACCCAAAAGGTGTGCAGCATATAGTTTTACGCCCTGCTTTTGCAATTCCTCCAGGGCATCCGGAAGGCTTTCTACATATAAGAACGGCACACGAAATAAAGACCCCATCGTTGCTCTGGTGACCTTCGGATTATAGATATCCACGGTATCGGCAGACATAATTAACGCCGTCACACCCGCGCCCTCCGCAGTGCGAAGAATGGTGCCCAGATTGCCCGGATCCTGCAAATGCTCCAGGATCATATAGGTAGCCTGCTTATTCTGATTTTCCCTTAAAATATCCTGAAGATCAT
>JAZUHV010000093.1:0-1724 GCA_045641925.1 Butyrivibrio sp. | reverse complement strand
CTACGAGGGCGCAATCTCTTACTATAAAAAAGCAGAAGCCTTGCTTGATCAGGTAAGTGATGCCAAACTGAATATTTATTGTGGTCTGGGCTATTGCCTGTACAAACAGGGTAATCTTTCCGAGACAGAAGAATACCGCAAATTGATGGTAAAAACCATTGAAAGCGGCGAATACATTCCTCCATATTGCTATCATGTGTATATGGCAATTTTCTCAGAAGCAAATAAAAACGAAGAGGAACGAGATTATCATTTAGGACAAATTGATATTTCCTTTGTGCGTACCAATTCCACGTTTTATAGTACGGAAATTTTTATCCATACGGAATTGCTGGCACATTTGCGTCGATATGAGGAATTGACGGAGGTTATCGGTAAGTATCTGGATGCCATCCACGAGAACCATTCCGTGGGTCCTTTGATGACAAAATTAGTTCAGATGCGTATTCGTTGTGCGATGGCAATGAATGATGTAAACCAGATTATGTCTGACGTGGAAATTCTATACAAGGCACAATTAACAGAGAATCATTCAAGGGCGGAACAGTTTGAAAAACTGGAAGCATCCTATACGCGTAATGCGGAAATTTTTTATGATAATTATATGATTTCGCGTGAGAAAAAGGCACTGGAAATGGAGATGCGTGATGCACAGAATGCCAGCAAGCAAAAATCTGCCTTCCTTTCATCCATGTCACATGAAATTAGAACACCAATTCATGCGGTTTTAGGCTTCAATGAAATGATATTACGTGAAAGCCAGGAAGAATCCACCCTACAGTATGCGAATAGTATTCAAAATGCGGGCAAGCAGCTTTTGGCTATTATTAACGACGTATTGGATTTTTCAAAAATTGAAGCAGGAAAGATGGAAATCGTTCCGCAGAAATATCACATCAAAGAAACGATTATGGATGTGTATCAATTATTCGCGACACGTATGGAAGAGAAGAAGCTTACTTTCCGTTTGGAATGTGATGAGCATATGCCACGCGAATTGTACGGAGATGAGATACGCGTTAAACAGATTTTAACCAATCTTTTATCCAACGCATACAAATATACAAAGACAGGATCGGTTACGCTTCGCGTGGGCTATGAAGAGCGTGACGAAAAAAC
The DNA here is from genome assembly GCA_045641925.1 of Butyrivibrio sp. GTDB lineage: Bacteria > Bacillota > Clostridia > Lachnospirales > Lachnospiraceae > Eshraghiella. The sequence continues at coordinate 605 of JAZUHV010000093.1, read as the reverse complement.
CATCCTTTTGAGAGTAAGCGTGGAAGATACCGGAATTGGCCTGAAGCCGGAAGAAATTGATAAGCTGGACACACCATTCGAACGTATGGACCTTGTTAAGAACCGAAGTGTCGAAGGAACCGGCCTTGGAATTTCCATCATTACCAGATTGCTAAAACAGATGGATAGTGAATTGCATATAAAGAGTGAGTACGGAAAGGGCTCCGCATTCTCCTTTAACCTTTTGCAGCAGGTTATTTCCTGGAAGGAAATCGGACCGCTTGAAGAAAAGAAGCCGGATACCATTAAGAAAACCACCTCATTATTCCATGCAAGTAAGGCCGAAATTCTGGTGGTAGATGATAATTCCGTGAATTTGAAGGTTGTATGCGGGCTTTTAAAACGAACCGGAGCGCAGATAACCACGGCAAATAGTGGACAGGAATGCCTGGATCTTTGTAAGGTGAGAGGATTCCATATAATCCTTTTGGATCATATGATGCCGGAAATGGATGGCATTGAAACGCTGCATCACCTAAAGGAAATGGGCGGAATTAATGCGGATACACCGGTTGTTGCCCTTACGGCGAACGTTATGAGCGGTGCAGAAGAAATGTATAAGAGCG
>JAZUHV010000092.1:0-2236 GCA_045641925.1 Butyrivibrio sp. | reverse complement strand
TAGCCATGTCGTTCTGTGAGCCAAGGAGTTGCAAAGCTGTATTGTCTTCCTAAGACCGCTTGGCCTCCGACTTCTTCGACTGTGCACGCATCTGCACAAGGTTAATACAATTGCCCACCAATTCGCCCAGATTATACTCTACGGGTACAATGTCCATCTTATTGGATTCTATCTTTGAAAAATCCAGGATATCATTCACAATGCCGAGAAGTGACTGTCCTGCAGACTGAATATTTACAGCATATTCTTTTAAGTGCTCGTCGCTGCATTCCTGTAAAAGAATCTCGTCCATACCAAGTACTGCATTAATTGGCGTACGAATTTCGTGGGACATATTTGCCAGGAAACGGCTCTTTGCCTCACTCGCTTCCTTTGCCTTACTTTGTGCAAGCGCAAGCTTCTGCATAATCTGATTGGTTGCTAACAATGTCAACAAAACGCCCAAAACCAGGCAGACCAGCAGGGACAGGAAAATACTTTCGCCCAGTGTCTGCTTTGGACGGTCCACGACCGATTTTGAAATTGCATTCACCACATACCAGTCGCTATTTTGCAGTTCACCAACAAAAAAGCAGCGTTTTGTCCCGTCATAATCTTTAAAGTCAATATAGGCTTCTTCACGGATAGGCCGATAAATATAATCCCATAATGGTTCATAAAGAGTTTTTTCCTCATCCGGATTTGGTGCCGCGCTTCTACGATATCCCCAATTGGAGTTTGGATGCATCAAAAGGTTCATCTCTCCATCCACAAAGAATAAATAGCTATCTTCTGGCACCTCCTGCTGTGATGCAATTTCAAAGATTTTATCCACAAAAATATCCAATGCCAGAACACCGGCAAGATTGCCGGAAGCATCTGTAAGTTTGGTAGAAATCGTCACAACATATTGATTTAAATAGGAATCCAGATATGGACTGGAATAACAAATACCCTCTGATTGAACGGCATTGATGTACCAGTCCCGCTTCGTAAAATCCAGATTGGTCTCCTCATAGCCATAGCCTGAAGATAATTCATTATCCGGCGTGGTAAAGTAAAAATCATAGATATACTCACCATCGTTATAGTTTTGAACGATCTGTTCTAAATATGGTCTCAGGGTTTCCTTACGATAGTCCCCAAGAATTTGAATTGCTGATTTATGGTTACTAACCGTCTGTGCTTCCATTTGAATCCATGCAGAAATCTCTTCCGCGGTTTTATCCGTCAAAACCTGATAATGCTGTACAATTTCTTCGTCCAGACGATTGGAAGCAAAATCAATAGCGACCTTTGCCGTTACAGAAAAGAAAACCGTAATGAAAACGAATACGAAAATCAGGATACGTTTACGAATATTCCTGCTTTCCTTCGCCACACCGTCCTCCGCGGCCTCTCTGCGTGGAAGAAAAATAAACTGTTGTGCGATTAGCAGGAACGCGGATGCTGCCATGGAAATCGGCAACCAGGAAAAACCATATACAAAGATCTGAATTACTTCCGCAATCATTGGAAGCACCACGTAAGAAAGCATCGTCAGTTTTTCCACATTTGTGATGGATTTTTGATAACGGAAAAAGATATAAATCAAAAGAATAATCAACGCGGCGGCAGGAATCTGAGAAAGAATGAATAATGAACCGCGATTATAATTATTCATGTCATCGATATAGAAAAAGAATCCAAAGAACACGTTTAGCACCAGACTAAGCGCGGAAATAGCCATAATCGCATCACCAACAAACTGAATCCACTTTGAAACCTTACAATTATGACTTTCAATAACATCCAGGGAATAGCGAACAACGGACCAAGCCGCCAAGTTACATGCTAAAAAATAAAGGAAGTTTGTTCCACGTGTCATAAAGAAACTAACGAGTGTCGGAGTTCCTCGAAAATAAACCGCACCAACATCCGTTAACAAGACCAATGAAACATTCAAAAGAATGGAATTAACAAAAGAAAAGCCCTTGCCCTTACGAATGTTTGAAACCAGCAGTACAATGTCCAAAACAAAAATCACAAATGCACTTGCCACTTCCAGCAAAATCAAAAAGTTTTGCAGGCTACCATTAATTGTTACCGCACCATTGAGCATTCCTAACCTCCTGATTTTTACCCCTTACGCACTATTATAAGCGGCATTTTGTTAATTTCAAAAGGAAAATTAACAAATTTATGATATTTTACCTTTTTTATTGACAAATTTTATCTTTTACGCATTCATTATTGCGCATACTGCCGAAAAAACCTT
>JAZUHV010000091.1:0-3139 GCA_045641925.1 Butyrivibrio sp. | reverse complement strand
AGGATATCCAGAAGAAGTTAGAGGCTGAAGGCGCTAAGGTTACCCTTAAGTAATTAACTACTAACTATTACACAAAATGATTTGCCGAGTGACATTGTGCATGCACAGAATGTTACTCGGCATAATTATTTGTATGACTTCCGGCGATTTTGTATAGTCTGTGAAACGGACAGTAGGCGGCTCGTCTGTGAGCCTTGCATTATCAGAAATATTGATTCTTAAATTCAATTGCTCAAAAAAATCTAAAAAATTCTCACAATTATTTGTTGACATTCCGATTGACTTGTAATAGAATGTAATGTGCTGTACTGTGGAAAAGAGGCCTTTTGCGCCCTTCTGCAGGGTACGCAGTAAAATATAACAGAAAGCACAGGGGTGACCGTCAATGGAAAAGAACAAGTTACGTCCTCAAAAATTCGGTAAGAACATTCGAATGAGCTATTCGAAGCAGAAAGAAGTTCTTGATATGCCGAACTTGATTGAAGTTCAGAAGAACTCATATCAGTGGTTTTTGGACGCCGGACTCAAGGAAGCATTCGCTGATATTTCGCCAATTACAGACTACAGCGGACATTTAAGCCTTGAATTCGTAGATTTTGTCTTATGTGAAGACGATGTAAAATATTCTATTGAAGAATGTAAGGAAAGAGATGCTACCTACGCAGCTCCTCTTAAGGTAAAGGTCAGACTTTACAATAAGGAGACCGATGAGATCAAGGAACATGATATTTTCATGGGTGATCTCCCACTTATGACAGCTACTGGTACATTTGTGATCAATGGTGCTGAGCGAGTTATCGTCAGCCAGTTAGTACGTTCCCCAGGAATCTACTACGAAATTGGTCATGATAAGATTGGTAAGACCTTATATTCTTGTACCGTTATCCCTAATAGAGGCGCATGGTTAGAGTACGAAACCGATTCTAACGATGTGTTCTACGTGCGTGTCGATAGAACTAGAAAAGTACCTGTTACCGTTCTCATAAGAGCTCTTGGTTTGGGTACAAATGCAGAAATTTTAGATTTATTTGGCGAAGAACCTAAGATTTTAGCAAGTATTGAAAAGGATCCTTCCTGTACAGAAAAGAAGCCAAATGGTGGCTATGAGGAAGGCTTATTAGAGTTATATAAGAAAATCCGTCCGGGCGAGCCATTATCCGTAGATAGTGCTGAGTCCTTAATTGGCGGTATGTTCTTTGATCCTAGACGTTATGACCTCGCTAAGGTAGGTCGTTATAAATATAATAAGAAGTTAAACTTCCGCAACCGTATCGCAGGTCAGAAGCTTGCTGATGATGTTGTTGATGTAACGACAGGTGAAATTATTGCGTCCGCAGGAGAAGTATTAACCAAGGAAAGCGCTCTTGCTATTCAGAATGCAGCTGTTCCATTTGTTTGGTTACAGTGCGAAGAGAGACGTGTTAAGGTTCTTTCTAATATGATGGTTGATGTAACTAAGTACGTTGACATCACAAAGGAAGAGGCTCGCGAACTCGGCATTGTTGAGGATGTTTACTATCCTGTATTAAAGACCATTCTTGCAGAGAATGAGTCCTTAGAGGACATTAAGGAAGCATTAAAGAGAGATAACGCAGATTTGATTCCAAAGCATATTACTAAGGATGATATCTTCGCATCTATTAACTACAATATTGCACTCGAGTACGGCGTAGGTACCAAGGATGATATCGATCACCTGGGTAACAGACGTATCCGTTGCGTTGGTGAGTTGTTACAGAATCAGTATCGTATCGGTCTTTCCAGAATGGAAAGAGTTGTACGTGAGAGAATGACTACCCAGGATTTGGATGGCGTTTCTCCACAGACTCTGATCAATATCAAGCCTGTAACTGCTGCAGTTAAGGAATTCTTCGGAAGCTCCCAGCTGTCTCAGTTCATGGATCAGAACAACCCACTTTCTGAGATTACTCATAAGAGACGTCTTTCTGCACTTGGTCCTGGTGGTCTTTCAAGAGATCGTGCAGGTTTCGAGGTTCGAGACGTACACTATACACACTACGGTAGAATGTGTCCTATTGAGACACCTGAAGGTCCTAACATCGGTCTGATTAACTCCTTAGCTTCCTATGCAAGAATTAATGAGTACGGCTTTGTTGAGGCGCCTTATCGTGTTGTAGATAAGACGGATCCTAAGAACCCTCGCGTTACCGACGAGGTTCGTTATATGACTGCTGACGAAGAAGATAATTACTATGTAGCTCAGGCTAATGCTGAGTTAGATGAGGAAGGCTACTTCGTTAAGAATCAGGTATCTGGACGTTTCAGAGAAGAGACCTCTCAGTTCGATCGTAGCAAGATCGATTTGATGGATGTATCTCCTAAGATGGTATTCTCTGTAGCTACCTCCATGATTCCATTCCTTCAGAACGATGATGCGAACCGTGCGCTCATGGGATCCAACATGCAGCGTCAGGCAGTGCCTCTTATGATGACTGATTCCTGCGTTGTAGGTACCGGTATGGAATACAAGGCCGCAGTAGACTCCGGTGTATGCGTTGTAGCGAAGGAAGCCGGTGTTGTAGAGAAATCTACTTCTACAGATATTGTAATCAAGAGAGCTGATGGCACTCGTGATGAATATAAGTTAATCAAGTACTCACGTTCTAACCAGTCTAACTGCTACAACCAGAAGCCAATCGTTGTTAAGGGCGATGTCGTAGAGAAGGGTGAGGTTATCGCAGATGGCCCATCTACCTCTAATGGTGAGTTGGCACTTGGTAAGAACCCATTAATCGGATTCATGACTTGGGAAGGTTATAACTACGAGGATGCGGTTCTCTTAAGTGAGAGACTTGTTCGTGATGATGTTTACACCTCTATTCATATTGAAGAGTATGAGTGCGAGGCTAGAGATACCAAGCTTGGTGAGGAGGAAATCACCAGAGATGTTCCTGGCGTAGGCGATGACGCATTAAAGAACCTTGACGAGCGCGGAATTATTCGTGTTGGTGCTGAGGTTCGTGCCGGTGATATCTTAGTTGGTAAGGTTACTCCTAAGGGAGAAACTGAGCTTACCGCTGAAGAAAGACTGTTACGTGCAATCTTCGGTGAGAAGGCTAGAGAAGTAAGAGATACCTCCTTGAAGGTACCTCATGGTGAATATGGTATTATCGTTGAC
>JAZUHV010000090.1:0-2106 GCA_045641925.1 Butyrivibrio sp. | reverse complement strand
ACGTTCGGAAACACCGTCGCCGAACTTCAATTACAAATAGATAAACTTAAGGAAATTCCAACAGATCCAGATAATTCAAATGATTACCTTAATGAACGTTCTGAACCTGTTGATGATATTGATACTCTTGAAACAGAAAGCCCTGAGGAAACGGAACTTGCTAAAGCATCTGAACAGGAGCTAGTTGCCGAAGCGTTAGCTGAGGGACGAAAGGTTGTATATTTAACCTTTGATGATGGCCCGTGTGAAAATACAAATAATCTTCTGGATGTTTTAAAAAAATATGATGTAAAGGTTACGTTTTTTGTTAATCATCATAACGGTCACGAAAAGGAATATCAGCGTATTGTTGAGGAAGGCCATTCATTAGGTGTTCATACATATTCTCATGTATATAGCAATGTGTATGGTAGTGTTGATCAGTTTCAAAACGAAGTTTCTAGCTTACGCGATTATTTAACAGAAGTGACTGGAGTAGAACCATTTTTATTTCGATTCCCTGGAGGCTCATCCAACTCTGTTGCAACAATTCCGATATCGAATTTTGTGACTTATTTAGATGAGATAGGTATGGTTTATTATGACTGGAATGTATCTTCAGGAGATGGCGGGTCGTATGTTAGTGAACAGCAATGTTATGATAATGTCATTAATGGCGTTTTGTCACATGATGTTTCGGTCGTGTTAATGCACGATTCAACAGCCAAGCTGACCACATTTGAAGCAATCGATAATATTATTGAAACTTTACAGGAAATGAATGCATTGATTCTTCCGATTTCATCAGAAACGGTTCCTGTTCAGCATAAAACTAAGTAGGAGGCTATTATGGGATTTTTTAAAGATTTTAAACAGGATTTATCACAAGCGGTGAATGAGCTCACAGATGAGACTGTAGGAATGGCTGCAGGCGATGCACAGGCACTACCTGATGATGTTATGGTAGATACATTAACAGCAGCAGAGGAAGAGGAATTAAATGCTGCCATTGATGAAGGACTTAAGAATCTAGAACTAGAAAGTGAGCCTATTCCTGAGACACCTGCTGTAGATGAGCCTGTTTTGGAGGAGTCTCCAGTAGTAACCCCGATTGAAGAAGAAGCTCAGATGGATGATTCTGAAGCAGTTAGTAATGAAACCGCCATTATTACTCCTGGTCTTAAGATTAAAGGTGATATTGAATCCACGGGTTCTATCGAATTGTTAGGAAGCGTTGAAGGAAATGTTACCTGCCGTGGTAAGCTTTCTGCCAGTGGTACGATTGTAGGTAATACACAGTCCAGAGAATTTTTCTCTGATAAGGCACATATTCAAGGTGATATTAATTGTGATGGTCCTGCAAAAATTGGCAATGGTTCTGTAATTAAAGGAGCTTTATACGCAACGAGTGCAGTCATCGCAGGTGCAATTAAGGGAGATGTAGATGTCCATGGTCCAGTTATCATTGATACATCTGCTGTAGTCATTGGCGATATCAAGTCAAAATCCGTTCAGATTAATAATGGCGCAGTAATCGATGGCCGAGTTTCCCAGTGCTATGCAGATTTGAAGCCAGTAACAATTTTTGGTGAGGATTAAGCTATGAACGAGAAAAGAATATTTTTAAAGTTAAGTGGTGAAGCCCTTGCTGGCGATAAAAAAACAGGTTTTGATGAAGCAACTGTTTTAGATATTGCAAGACAGGTTAAAGATATCCATGATGCTGGTGCCCAGATTGGTGTTGTAATTGGTGGCGGAAATTTCTGGAGAGGACGTTCTTCCGAAGATATGGATCGTCCAAAGGCTGATCAGATTGGTATGTTAGCTACCATTATGAATTGTATTTATGTATCCGAGATGTTTCGTAGCGTTGGTTTAAAGACCGCAATTTTAACTCCATTTTTATGCGGAACTATGACTGAGCTATTCTCTAAGGATAAAGCTAATGAATACTTTGAAGATGGTCGAATTGTATTTTTTGCAGGTGGGACAGGTCATCCTTACTTCTCAACAGATACAGGTATTGTTTTGCGTGCTATAGAAATGGAAGCTGAAGCCATTTATTTAGCAAAAGCAATTGATGGTGTCTATGATAGTGATCCAAAGACCAATCCAAATGCAAAGAAG
>JAZUHV010000089.1:0-1600 GCA_045641925.1 Butyrivibrio sp. | reverse complement strand
GAATTGTATCAGTAGTCGGAACAACCGTAAGCGCGAAGTCATCCTCTAAAGTCGCATCGATACAGTCATTTATCATCTGCTGTCTGACAAATGGTCTGACAGAATCATGGCAAATCAGAATATCCTCTTCATTTACACCATTCTTATCTATAATGTCCAACATAATATTGGCAAAGGAATCCAGACGTTCCTTTCCGCCCTTTACAATGGCGATACGACCCTGCTCATCCTTTGAGAAATACACATCCAGAATTTCGTGCAAATAGTCTTCCCAATCACTATGAATGGCGATATATACCTTCTCGAAACGATCATTCTTTAAGAATTCACGAATGGTCAAGATAATAATTGGAGTACCTCCAATCGTAATAAACTGCTTTGGTACGGTATGTCTTTCAATTCTCTTTCCAATACCGCCTGCTAAAATTGCTCCGTAAATCATTTTACCCTTCCTTTGTTACTGTTTCTGTAACAGCTGCATTACTGCATGATATACATTTTCTGAATAACAGGTTCCAGCGATTTCTTTATTTTCATAAAGCTCGTTAATTGCCTGATTAAGTTTCACATACTGCTCCGGCATGCGCATTGCATCCATCAGATTCTGCGCCAGAATTTGACTTGAATCGGTGCCATGCTCCGCATAAATCGGGTTCCACTCGGTTTTTAGGCCAACGCGCTCGTTATACTCCTCAAAGTCGGGAGTATACAAAAGAATTGGTTTGTTTGTCAATGCAAAGTCTATGCAGCATCCGGAATAATCCGTAATCATCAGGTCTGAAACCGTCAACAGTTCCTGCACATTTTCCACATCATCATTGGAAATAATAAAGAATGGATCCGAAATCACATTTTTATCAATCTTCGTCAAATAATGCAGCTTTAAAATAAAGCGAATATGCTGTTCCTTTAAGAAGCCAACGAATTCCTCGTTTGCGGCCAAATCATAAATGCACTGTTGCACAGCCTCGCTCTCATACGGACGATACGTTGGCATGTACAAAATATAACGGTAATCATTCGCATTCTCCAGGCATCCAAGTACGCTATCCTTGGTACAGGTGCGATGAAAAACATCATTACGCGGCTGACCAGTAATCAAAATCTGGGATTCTTTTAATCGATACGTTGCCTGACGCATCTTCGACACCGCATCCGAAGTTGCAATCGCATAATCCTGATACGAATAGCGGAATATTTTATCCTTTAAATCTCTCAGTCGGCTCTTGAAGGATTTCTTTTGCATATGTGGAAGCAGGTAGAAAACATTCTTCATACCGGTTCCGTGCCATAAACCAATTACCAATGCGCCGGAAACCAATGGCACATTTGCAATATCATCATAACCGTTCGTATAAAAATACACGCCCGCCTTCTTCTGAATTTCTTTACCCTCTTTGGTAGAAGAATTAAACGCCTCATATCCAAAGGCACGAACGGTCTCAACGATTTTATCATTCTCTGTCAACCAAACCGCACGAATCTCTGGGTGAGCCTGATTCATATGCTCAAATAGGTAACGGCTATTATCATCATAACGATTGCCTTCCCAGCCACCAAACACCCACAAGGATGCATCTCTATGCTTTCTTTTCTTAAA
>JAZUHV010000088.1:0-17998 GCA_045641925.1 Butyrivibrio sp. | reverse complement strand
AAGCTGTATTGTCTTCCTAAGACCGCTTGGCCTCCGACTTCCTGATTTACAAGGGCGATCACTATCATTACATCGTTCGTACCGAGAGTGAAGAGGATATTCACTTACATGATGACTACTTGTGGAATGAGAATGACCATGTTTCTGTCATCATTCCGAAAGACAGTATTGAACTGACATTAGTAGAAGAAGCCTAAGAGGAGAGAAATCGAATGAAATTTCAACGTAGACAGTTATGCATTCCCTATGTTGCGTTTCTGATTCTGTTCGTGATTGCTCCGCTCTTGGTAATTGTCTACTATGCATTTACCAACGGACAGGGACAGTTCACTATCGGCAATTTTGTGGGATTTTTTACCGATCAGAATACAATCGGTACTTTGTGCTACAGCTTGGTGGTAGCACTGACAACGACAGCAGTATGTCTGCTGATTGCATATCCGGTTGCTTATATTTTGGCGACCAGTAAATTAAAGAGAAAAGCAGTTTTGTTGATGTTATTCGTTGTACCAATGTGGATTAACTTTACACTTCGTATTGTTGCCCTTAAAGAGGTATTAACGTTTATTGAAGGCAATCTTGCTTATTATCCATTTTTAAATACCATTATTGGTATGACATATGACTTTTTACCATTCATGATTCTGCCATTGTATAATTCTCTCTCTAAGGCTGACAACAGTCTTCTTGAGGCTGCAAGAGATTTGGGTGCGAATCGGTTTGAGGCCTTCTATAAGGTTACTATTCCGCTTTCTGTGCCAGGTATTATTAGTGGTGTAACCATGGTATTTTTACCTGCCATGACAAACTATGTTGTACTGGATATGTTATACAATAGCACCTATATTATGGGCTCGCTGATTGGAAGCTATTTTAATGCTTACGACTGGAATAGTGGATCCATGATTTCCATCGTATTGTTGATTATCATCTTTGTGATTACCCTGGTTACCAATCGTTTCACCGATGAAGATGATGGAAGGGAGGTCTTGCTATGAGAAAAGCTTTCCGTGTATGCTGGCTTGCGCTGGTATTACTTTTTATGTACCTCCCAATCCTTATATTGGCCTTTTATAGCTTTACCGACACTGCTGTGATTGGTACAAGCGGTCATTTCAGCGTATCAAATTATGTAACACTTGTTTCAAATTCTGAATTGATGAATATGATTGGTGGTACGGTATTGCTGGCAATTGGCGCATCTGCAATCGCAACGATTTTGGGAACATTGGGCGCAATTGGATCTTTTTATTCCAAGAAGGGTATGAAGAGATTTGTTGAAACTGCCAATCAGATTCCGGTTGTAAATGCAGACGTTGTGACTGGATTTGCAATTTGTGTATTGTTAATTGTTGTGTTGGGAGTTAGCAAGGATACTTATATACCATTGGTTGTTGGCCATGTTGTGCTTTCTGCTCCATTTGTATATTTGTCCGTATTGCCTCGTCTAAAGCAGATGGATAATAGTTTATATGAGGCAGCACTGGATTTGGGAGCAACTCCAAGAAAGGCTCTGACAAAGGTCGTATTGCCACAGTTAATGCCAGGCGTCCTTTCTGGATTCCTCTTGGCGATTACTTTGTCTTTGGATGATTATTTCATTTCGACCTATACAAAGCCTGCTACCTTTGATACCATCAGTACCTATGTCTATAACGCAACCAGAGGCTCTCATACCGAGATTAAGACCGCTTTATGGGCATTGTCCACCATCTTGTTCGTATTGATTGTTTTATTTGTTGTATTAAGCAATGCGAATGCGTTAAAGAAAGAAGGTGCACGCCATGAATAAGATCTTAAAGATGCTTTCTTGCCTTTTGGCAATGTTCCTGATTGCTATCCTGATTTGCGGTGTCACACTTTCCAATAACCATGTAGAGACACAGGCGGCGGAAGAAACTATCGTACTTCGTGTTTGTAATTGGGAAGAATATATTGACGAAGGCGACTGGGACGAAGATGAGGTTATTGACCTGGAGAGCGGAGATATATTCGGAGAGTCCTCCATGGTAGAGGATTTTGAGAATTGGTTCAGAGAGGTCTATGGCCGCGATATTCGTGTTGAGTACTCCTGCTTTGGTACAAACGAGGAACTTTACAGTCAGCTAACATTGGGTGATGTTTATGACATTGTTTGTCCATCCGAGTATATGTTTATGAAGATGATGGCAGAAGATATGCTGGTTCCATTATCTGACGAGTTCTTTGATGAAGAGAACGAGTATAATTATTATATTAATGGCGTTTCACCATTTATTAAGGGCACATTTGAAGAAAATGAAATTAATGGTGAGCCTTGGTCAAAATACGCCGCATGTTATATGTGGGGAATTACCGGAATCGTGTATAATCCGGAAATCGTTTCTGATGAAGAAGCGGGAACCTGGCAGGTTTTGGAGAATCCTAAATATTATCGACAGGTTACGGTAAAGGATAACGTTCGTGATACTTTCTTTGCCGCAATGGGCATTTTAAAACATGATTTATTAACCAGCGATGAATTTTTGGCACGCGATGATTATCATTCTCAACTGGCTGTGGAAATCAATGAAACTAGTGACGAGAGACTCGCGGAGATTGAGGACCTATTGAAACGCCTACGCCAAAATACATATTCCTTTGAAACGGATTCTGGTAAGGCCGATATGGTTACCGGAAAGGTTGTTGCGAACTTACAGTGGTCTGGTGATGCGGTTTATACGATGGATCAGGCTGAAGAGGACGATGTGTATTTAAGTTGGGCTACACCAATAGAAGCCTCTGATCTTTACCTAGACGGATGGGTTATGCTGAAGTCCGGAATTGAGGAAAACAAGGATAAGCAGATGGCTGCAGAAGCCTTCATTAACTTCGTCTCACGTCCAGATAATGCCGTTCGTAATATGTATTATATTGGCTACACCTCTGCCATAGCAGGTGGTGATGATACAACCATCTATGACTATATGGACTGGTGCTACGGAGCGGAAGAGGAAGACGACGCGGTAGAGTATCCGGTTGGATATTTCTTCTCTGGAGATAATGAAGATGAGGATTATATTCTTTATGCGTGTCCAGACTATATTGGACGTCAGCTGACGGCGCAGTATCCGACGGAAGAAGAAATTGCGAGAACTGCAATTATGCAATATTTTGATGCAGATGCAAATGCACGTGTTAACCAGATGTGGATTAATATTCGATGCTTTAATTTAAGTCAGATTACAGCACAGGGATGGATTACCGTCGCCATTGTTTTTGCTACAATCGTATTGACAATAGTTTTGCTATTCGTTATTAAGAGAGTATATGTTTTTCATCGTGTTGCGAAGAGAACTAACAAATAAAAGAGAGTAGAGGCCAATATGAATCATTCAGATGTGTATATTTTAATACCTGCTTCTGGGAATACTGCCATTCATAAGTCGGATGAATGTTACGAGGGCTTTGTTGATACCGTGACGGCAGCGGCAAATTATGATTTGGAGAAAAAAATTGCACAATCGATGAGGAGAACATTTATCGAGAAGCTGGAGATTGTTTATTTTACATCTGATGAATATGACAATGATGATTCTATTATTTGGCTAAAAGGATTTTCGTTCTATACATATCAAGAAGCCTCTAATTTAGGGGTGCTTTATCTCGCAATTCCTGAATGCGAGGAGGAGGATACCATGATCGGAGATGTGGTATCCTCCGAGCATTTAGCAGTTCGAGTGGATGGGGTCAAATATAGTATTGACCAGTATTTGGAACGTCTGGGGATTATTGCAGACGGCAAAATGTGTCGTGCATATTGCAATAATGTGAGCCGTAAGACGGAATTGGATATTATTTATCAGCTTTGTGGTGAAACCAAACAAAGTGATCATGTTGATTATAAGCCAAATCCAGATATTGCAAATGCATTGACGGCGAACAATCGCGCAGTATTTGATAATTATGAATTGTATGTATCATCGAATGCAGTTTGTTATTATCATGAAAATTTTAAGGATAATTTTATCGAGAACTTTGAATTAGAAGCCAATTTATTGTTTGTTTTGGAGATTGCCATTTTGCAAAAAGCGGCAATTATGAGAATCAATGAGCGTATTGAAGATGCGTTGACGGAAAATAGCGACATTTCTACGAAACAGACCTTGGAACTGCAGGTTGAATTTGGTAAATCCATTTTACTATGGGATAATAATGTTTTTCACTATTATTTGACGCAGATGGTATCAGATTCTGTTGTAGAAGGTCTTGGAACAAAACGATTGGTGGAAGAATATAATCGAAATAAAAAACACATTGAACAGATCGCAGCTCTTCGAAACAATATTGTTGAAGAGCGGGAAAGCGATGTGCTCAATGGTTTGGCAATTGTTCTTGCAGTTGTACAGATTTTGCAAATTGCAGTTATGTTTTATGAGTACTTTGTAAGAGGAGACTGGAAGATGCCGACTGTTGGATCTACGTTGGTTGGAGTGTCTCTTTTGGCAGTTTTGATTATTTACAAAAAGCGCAGGAGCAAAAAGAAGAAGAAAAATTAAATAAGATCCAGTACCGCAATTTGACTCTTTTGAGCCAATTGTGCTTCTAATTCCTTGTAGATTTCGGTTTCCTCCGGTGCATCATATAGCATCGCATAGCGGTAGTAGTTGTATACGACGTTGAGGATGAAATCAGAAGGCAGGTACTCCTTTTCTTCGTTAAACTGACGAACGCAAAAATAGAGACAGTCTACGGCGCTTTTGCCTTCATCAAGCGGTAACTGAACATAGTCAAAGTCCAATCTTTTGAGATGGTTCTTTTTCCATACAGTTCTATTTACAATGTTGTCCTTCTCAACTTCTCCGAAGAGGTATTGTACATCACCTAGTGCCTGAACAGCATCACTCATAATCTTTGAGGCTAATCCTCTGCGTCGATATCCGTCGCGAACTACGCAAAATTCAACAACAACTGAATTCAGACTCATGAAATGGTCAAACATTAGGATGGAAATGGCAACTCCGTTTTCTACGAACATCATAATGTGATATTCATAATTTGGTATGGACTTTGCATTGCTTTTTAATTCTAAAAACTGCTCATACGTGCCAATTTCATCTGGTGGAAATTCATTAACAAAAACGTTGAAATAAAATTCGTGAAATAAATTCATTTCTTCTTCGTTTTCCAATCTCATGTCGACAAGTTTCATTGGTTTCACCTCGAAATATAATTCTAGTTCATTATATCAGTTCACATGCCATTTACAAGAAAAATGTGTTACAATGGTCGGGGACAAAAAAAGGCCCCGACCTTTTTATCATTTATTAAGGAGATCAATATGCTGACATCCAACACAAAATATCAGGGCAGAATTCACTTTATGGATACGGTACGAGGCGTAATCATTCTGGGTATCGTTGTTTATCATACGTTATTTGATTTGGCCTTCGTTTTTGGCATTGAACCACTGCAGAATGTGATGAGATTCTGGCTTGCGGATTTTATCCGGGACTGGGGTGCGGGCATGATGATTTTGATGTGCGGTATTTGCTGCCGTTTGTCGCGCTCGAATCTGAAGCGAGGCATTGAATGTCTGATTGTTTCTGTGCTTTTGTCACTGGGTACATTCTTCTTCATGCGGGATGAATTTATATATTTCGGTATTTTGCACTTCTTAGCATTAGCGATGCTTTTGTATGTGCTTCTGCAGAAGCTGATTGACCGTATTCCTTGGTGGGTATCCATCATTACATTTGTTGTGTTCCTGTTTATTTTTGGTATACCATTTGGCTACTTTGGCGTGTGCTATCAGAAGTTTGCAGTGATTCCGGATATGACCCTGCATCTGCCTGCGCTGCAGCTTGGCAGCATAACGATGAAGATGGACTGGGTAAATTATGTATTGGTTTGCCTTGGAATGCCAGCAACCGTTGCGGTAGGCTCCGGCGACTATTTCCCTGTGATTCCGTGGATTTTTATGTTCTTTACTGGGACCATCCTTGGCAAGTTCTTCAAGGAAGGACATGTTCCGAAGTGGTTTTATAAAGATATTTGCAAACCAATCACCTGGATGGGTACCAAGACACTTTGGATTTATCTTTTACATCAGCCAGTGGTTTACGGTATCATTTATGGCATCTTTTGGCTGACACACAGAGGTTAGGACAATGACCCTTTATGAAACGATTTTGAAAAATGCAAAGGAACATCCGGGGAACCTGGCATACCGATACTTCCACTACAGTCGTACTCATGCGGATTTTTTAAGAGACGTGGACCGTACAGCGGACGCTTTGTACGCGATGGGAATCCGTGTGGGCGATCATGTGGCACTTGCGCTTCCGAATTGCCCAAAGATGTTAAGCCTTTTATATGCAACGAATAAAATTGGAGCCGTGGTGGTTTTCATTAACCCGAAGGCCCCTGCGGAGGAACTGGCCCGCCAGCTTGCCATGACGAACTGCAAGGCTTTGTTTTTCTCCAGTATTGCCTACGATGCGGTGATTAAAATGAAGGCATTGAAGGGCAAGGGGACCGCTCAATTGGCCTCAATGCAGTATGTGGTGGTTTCTATTTACGATTTTATGCCGCCTACAGTGTGTATTGCGCTCGCATGGCGCTCTTTGGGAAAGCCGAAGGGAAATACCTTCCGAAAACTATACAAGGGCTGTGCGATGAATTTCAAGGAGTTTATCCATGCGTCCTCCAAAGCGAAGGCAGAGATTCCTGAATTTGATGAAAATCGTGAGGCTATTGTGATTTTCTCCGGCGGAACCAACGGTACCTTCAAGGCGGTGGTGCATTCCTCTGCAGGACTGTATTATTCTGCGGTACATTGTTTAAAGACGGAGGAACCGCTTCCGGAATCGGTTTCCATGCTTGCTATTTTGCCGGCATTTCATATCTTTGGTCTGAGTGTGGCCATTCACCTTCCACTGGTGGCGGGTGGTTTTATCGAACTGGTTCCTGTTTTTAATTTGGGAATTGTTACGAACATTATTAAAAGGGATTGCCCGACCTTCTTTCCGGGTGTTCCAACAATTTTTGAGCGTCTGCTCAAGCATCCGAAGTTTGCCGGACTGGCGAAGGCAGGGAAACTGAACTTTAAGCAGTTTCGACATGGCTTTGTCGGCGGTGACAATCTGACCGATGAGGTGCGAGATGCTTTTAATGAGGTGATTCGCCAAAATGGTGGCGATGGATATATTTCCATGGGCTATGGTATGAGCGAATGCTGTCCGATCTGTGTGAATAACCGCGAAAGCGCAGAGGAGGAGTGTATTGGTTTGCCGTTTGACACCAACAAAGTGCTGGTGCTTGCGGAAACTGCCGAGGCGCTGGATGCCGAAGCCGCGGTAAAGAGAAGCAACAATTTCTTTTCGGAGAATGATATTCTTCCAGATGGCGAACTGGGTGAGATTGCCATTGCGTCCTCGTATCTGATGCTATACGGTTTTGATGAGGATGGTGTGCGTAATGAGCCTTTCTTCTTTGAAGGGAAGAACCCTCACACGGGCGTAAAATATGCGGACCGCTTTTTACGTACCGGCGATATGGGTTATGTACGTGACGGGAAGGTTTTTTACCGTTGCCGCAATCGACGCATTATTAAGGTGTCTGGCAATACCATCTTTGCAGATTCAATTGAACGCACAATGGAACAGTTTGTCCCTGGTGTGAAAAAAGCATACGTCGTTCCGGTTCCACATAAGGACCGCGGTTATGTGGCGTTTGCCTTTGCCGAGACGGATGATTCAACAAACAATGAGAAGCTGATTGCAGATGTTCAGCGCATCTGCCGCGAATACATGATTCCGCATGCCATCCCTGTGGATGCACGCGTGGTAAAAGAAGAGGAAGTTCCACGTACCGCAATCGGAAAGATTGCCTGGGGCAAGCTAGAGGCAAGAGCCCGGGAACTTCTGCACTGAAAAAGCAAGGCACTGATGGATTTCATTAGGGCCTTGCTTTTTTATGGACGATTGTCGGTATATATGAATTTTCTCTTGAAAAAACTCCTAAATTTCCCCAAGCTAACTTTTGCCCTTCGGTATATAGAAAATTTCTTGAATATAATATCCGATTTAGTGGAACATTTAAGTGGGTTTTTTTTATATATACCGAAACGTTCAAGAAATAAGTGGTGTTTTTTACTTTGAAATTCTGTATATACCGACAAGGAAAATAGTAGAGGCTAAGGAATAGAACAAAACAAGAAGAGAAGCAATCAAAACAAACGAGGCGTGCCATAGGCGCGCCCCGTATAAGTATGCTTGATGAAATTTACAGTGAATCGCATAGTCTGCAGAACTCGTCAATATCCTCTGCCATCAGCTTCAGACTGTTCTCCCAGAATTCTTTTTTGGTTAGGTCTACGCCTACAAACGCGCCAGCGCCCTCACAGGAGGTTTTTGGCGTATTTCTAAGCATTTCCTTGTAGCGTGGGATAAAAGCGTCTCCATCGCGTAAATAGAGCGCGTACATGCCCTCTGCAAACAGATTTCCGAATGCATATGGGAAATTGTAGAAGCTTAAGCCGGATGAATAGTAGTGGCCCTTGCATGCCCACATGAACGGATGACGATATTCTGGATCCACGCCATCACCATAGGCTTCATTCTGCGCATTCAGCATAATTTCCTTCAAATCATTAGCCATTAAGAACTTCTGCTGGGACTGTTCAAAAACTGCGGACTCGAACAAATAGCGGGAGTAGATGTCCACGATACACTGGCAGTTCTCGATAAGCTGGCTATCTAAAAGATTTAATTTCTCCTCGCGGGAGGTGGCCTGTGATACAGCATACTTTCCAAGATGCACTTCGTTAAAGGTGGATGCGGTTTCTGCTACCGGCATTGGGTAGTCGGTATTTAATGGACGCTCATTCTCTAACTGACGGTTGTGATAAGCATGGCCCAATTCATGCGCCAGCGTATCCACTGCAGAGAAGGAACCATCAAAATTGGTCAGGATGCGGGAGCAGTTCATGCCCTGAATACCTGCACAGAAAGCACCGCCCTCCTTGCCTTTTCTTGGGAAGAAGTCAATCCATTCCTCGTCAAATGCCTGCTTCATCATTTCTGCCATATCCGGTGTTAAGGCGCCAAATACGGAAAGCAGATATTCACGAGCTTCTTCTACAGAGAAGGTTTTATCGGAGGTTCCGACCGGTGCGAAGATATTGTACCAGCGGATTCCGTTTGGATCGCCAAGAAGCTTGCCCTTTGCGCGAAGATACTTGCGGAAGGCCGGCATATATTCCTTCATAGCCTCAATCATGGCATCGAGGGTTGCACGGCTTAAGCGGGACTGCTCCAAAGTCTTGGCAAGAGGGGACTCATAGCCGCGTTTTGTAGAAATCATGGTGGTCTGGTTCTTGATATTGTTTAAGGCAAATGCAATGGAATCTGCGACATTCTCATAAGAAGCAAGCTCTGCCTCATAAGCGGCCTTACGAATCTCCACATCCGGGCTGTAAGCCAGATTGCGGATTTCGGACAAGGTCTTCACTTCGCCCTGGTAATCCACCTTCAGGGTTGAGGTTAAGAAGGATTGCAGCTGCCCCCAGGCACTGCCGCCGGTCATGTCCATTGCCTGAATCATGCCCTCGACTTCATCGGAAAGCAGATGGCTTATGCCTTTTTTGTTCTCCTCCAGATAGAATTCGTATTCCTTTACCAACGCACTTTGTGCCGCCAGAGCAGGAATGTCTTCAATTCTTCCAAGAATCTTGCTGGCAGCAGTCTCAACTTCTGCATTGGCAGCAAATACTCTCTGCAGGCGGGCCATCTGTGCCATCAAATCACCATTTTCAGTGTCTACGGACTGACTGAGGCTGATATAATTCATCAGCTTCATCATCACTGCCATCTGTTCCTCGAATGCGGTTAAAAGCGCCTCGGTTCTTTCTAATTCGCTCATGGTATCAGCAGATTTTACAAGGTCTGCTAACGTTTTGCAGGTTCCTTCCAGTTTTTTGAAATCTTCTTCATAAGAGGGATCGTTTAAGCCTGTGTAAAGAATATTCAGATTCCAGTTTGTGTTCATTCATATACCTTCTTTTTATAAATATTTTTTGATGGCATTTAAAAGCTCATCATAGGTTTCGAAAGCCGGAAGTTCTGGATGTTCTGCCTTAATTGCTTCGGTAGAACGGAATAAAAATCCTGCCTTGGAAGCCATAATCATGCCTAAGTCATTGTGACTGTCACCGGCAGCAATGGTCTCGAAGCCGCAGCTGTGCAGTGCCTTAACGGTAGTCAGTTTGGACTGCTCGCAACGCATTCTAAAACCGGTAATCTCACCATTTTCTGCTACTTCAAGGGTATTACAGAAGATGGTAGGCCAGCCAAGCTTTTCCATCAGAGGAGTTGCAAACTGGGTAAAGGTATCAGAAATCGTGATAACCTGGCCGAGGGAGCGAAGCTCGTCCAAGTATTCCTTAGCACCTGGCATTGGGTCAATCTTTGCAATGGTCTCCTGGATTTCCTTTAATCCAAGACCATGCTCCTTTAAGATACCGATTCTCCACTTCATGAGCTTGTCATAGTCCGGTTCATCACGGGTAGTTCTTTTTAGTTCCGGAATTCCGCTTGCTTCTGCAAATGCAATCCAGATTTCAGGTACCAATACGCCTTCTAAATCCAAACAGGTAATTAACATAGTATGATCTCCTTATACATTGTTTTGAGGCGCTGTTTGAAGCGCACACCAACCATTATGGTAGCATAAAATCATAGAAGTAACAAGGTAATGGGCGTAGTTTTGAGTTTGCAAAAGCGAACTACACGTGCTAAAATGCCTAGTGTCGCGCTATGGATTTACACAGAACGCGAAGAAAAGGAGTAGAGTTATGAAGGATTTAAAGAAATGGATTGCTTCCTTGCTGATGGTATCAATGGTCCTTGGCATGGTTGCCTGCACAAACAATGTGAAACCGGATCCGACCACTGAGACACAGACAGCTGCACAGACGGAGGCGCAAACGGCAGAGCAGACCCCTGCACAGACGGAGGCACAGACAGACGCACAGACAGATGCACAGACTGAGGAAGAGACAAAGTCAGCACGCCTGGAGGAAGAAATTGAGATTGAACTTTATATTCAGGGTCTTGAAGGCTATATCGTGGAAACCCCTTTATTAACAGATGCAAGATATCTTGATTTGGTGGTGGAGGATTTGGCGGCTTCTCTGGATTCTCTTTCCGTTGTTTTCGAGGATGGCTCTTATGGGGCATACCTGAAAACCGTCAATGATGTAACCGCAGGTAAGTTTGGCGGCTATGACGGCTGGATGTATCGTGTAAACGGTGTGGAACCAAGCGTTTCCATGGGAAATTATGAAGTTCAGCCAAAGGATATTGTTGAAATCTATTATGGAGATCCATATGGTGATAACGGCTTCCAGTTCCCTGAGGTGGTTTATGAGGATGGAATGCTGATGGTTTATAGTATGGATAAGGTATATGACGAGAATTATAATGAGAGCATTGTGAGAAATCCTGTTGTGGATGCATTGGTTCGCGTGGATTGGGACGTGATTGAAGATCGCACCGATGAGAATGGTCAGATTTACACCTCTGATTTGTTAACACCGGGCGAGCATACCTTATACATCGAAAAGTACGATGACAGAGGCTGCCCATTGGTTTTGGGATGGCACTCTTTCACGCTTACCATTGAGTAAAAAACAGTAAGTATGTTATAATACTAGGGACCTTGTCGAAAAACGGCGGGTCCCTATTTTAATTAGGAGGTTATGATATGGTTTCCTGTCCGGGTTGTGGCGGCGAGATGCGATTTGATCCAGCCACACAAAATCTAAAATGTGATCACTGCGACACCTTATTGCCAGTCGATCAATTTATTCAAAAGCATGAAATCAATAGCCATATGGCAAATGGTTTCCAAATGGAAGAGCCTTTTGGAGAAAATACTGCTTCCCAGCAGTCTTACTCAGAAGATACTTTTCAGACTTATGTATTTACCTGTCCACAATGTGGCGGTGAATTGATGACGGATTCCTCTACGGCAGCGACCTTTTGCAGCTATTGTGGATCCTCTACCGTGCTTCGCTGCAGAGTCAGCGACCAGAAGTCTCCGGACTTTGTGATTCCTTTTGCAAAGACTAAGGAGGACTGCGCGGCTTCGTATAAGAAGGCCATTTCACGGTCCCTGTTTGCGCCGAAGGAATTCAAGGAGGATGGTCAGATTGAGCGCTTCCGCGGTATTTATATGCCATATTGGATTTATGCGTTCCGTAAGCAGGGTGAGGTACATACTACGGGCGAAGTGACTTACCGCCGCGGCGATTATATTTACACCGACCATTATAAGATTCACTTTAATGTGGATATGGACTGTGCAGGTCTTTCGCACGATGCGGCCTCCGGCTTTAGCGATGCCCTGAGTGAAGCCATTGCCCCATACGATATGGGCGCTGCGCAGGTCTTTAATCCGGCCTACTTAAGCGGTTTTTATGCGGATTTGGGCGATGTGGATTCCAAGGTATATGTGGATAATGGCCAGGAACAGATGGCTGGAGTGGCAGCGAGCCGTGCAAGCGGCATGATGCGCACCAAGAGTACTGTGAATATAAACCACATGGTCAGCCAGTTAACTCCCGAGGTGTCCCGCATTAATATGGGCTTTTTCCCGGTATGGTTTTTGGCAAACCGCAGTAAGGATGGCAAACGCGTCAGCTATGCGGTTGTGAATGGTCAGACCGGCCGTGTGGCTGCGGATATTCCAATTTCCTTTGGCAAATATTTGCTTGGTACGCTTCTTTTGGCAGTGCCTATTTTCGGAATTCTCTGCTTCTTTATGAACCTGATTCCGTTCTTCAGTCTGACACCGATTAAGATGATGGTTGTTACGATTGCCATCGCCATTGTCAGCTGGGTTTTCAATATACGCATGCAGAATCAGCTGTATACAAAGGAAATGAGTCTGGATGATGAGGGATATACCTCCACACATGATTTGGATGCGGAGACAAAAAAGGCATTGAAGAATGCCACCCGTAAGAAGACTACGGTAAAGACCAAGAAAAAATTCAATCCTGCACCATTATTCTTTGTTGGAGAGGTGCTTCTGGTTATTATCTTCAATCTGATGAATGTACATAGCAATCAGGCATCCAGTGGTTTAAAGGCACTTTTGGTTCTTTCCTTTGTCGGCTTTTTTATTTACGCGATTGTATATAATATTGTTCGCATGAACCGCAAAGGCGTGGTGAACAAGGCGCAGACACAGACCGTGACGAAGGTTGTTTATAAGGCGCCGATGAGCAAAAAGATGAACAGCTGCTGGAAGGCAATTGCATCCATAGCTATTTGCTTCCTGACCATGGTAATTCATCCGTTTTATGACACCCCGTATTATGTGGTGGCAATGATTTGTATGGCTTTGCTGGCTTGGAGCTTCTTCGACATTGTGCGTTATCACAATCGCCTGATGACCCGTCCAATCCCTCAGTTTGAGAAGAGAGGAGGCGAAGAGTATGAAAGCTAAGCTTTCTGTTTGGAAAAAGGTGTCTTTGGCACTGAGCTTTGTTTTGGCAGCAGCGTTCATGATTCTTCGCATGAGTGCACTGGTAGAGGCCTCTGAGTACACCAATCCAGATACCGGATACAGTGTATATTTTGACGATCAGGCGGGGCTGTTATCTTCTTCTGAGAAGACTCAGCTGATTGGAGACATGGAGCCTATCACCGAATATGGTGATGTTATATTTTGCACGATTTCTGTAAATTCGTACTCAACCAGTTATTTTGCGGAAACCTATTTCCACCAGACCCTTGGTATGGGCGTGGAGGATGGTGTACTGTTTCTGATTGATATGGACAATCGTAACCTGTATATTTTTTCGGATGGTTCTCTATATCAGAAGTTAGGTACAACCTATGCGGACAGTATTACCGACAATGTGTACCGCAAGGCGACTGCTGGCGAGTATTATGAGTGTGCTTCTAAGGCATATTCTCAGATTTATACCGTACTGAACGGCCACATGATTTCTCAGCCGATGAAGTACATTTGTAACGCAATGGTTGCAATTTTGGTGGCAATGATTGTATGCTTCATCATCGTCAGCGTTGCATCCAAGTTAAAGAATCCTACGGATGCAGAGCTATTGGATATAGCTCGCATGCGATTTAACATGTCTGATATGACTGAGGAGAAGGGCCATACCACAAAGACCTACTCACCACAAAGCTCCGGCAGTAGCGGTGGAGGCGGAGGCGGCGGAGGTGGTGGCGGTGGCCACTCCGGCGGAGGTGGAGGCCATGGCTTCTAATCCAAATCATGAACTAACAATTACACCGGTTGCGACGATGCACTCTGATTTTTCGGAGAAGTTTGGAATTCCCCGCCAGGCGGGTCTGGTTCCAGAACTTCGCAGCGTTGTCGAGTTTGAACCGGATTACGGCACAGAGGATTTCGTGAAGGGCTTAGAAGGCTTTTCACACCTTTGGCTGATTTGGGGCTTTTCCAAGAATGGTTCTTCAGGAACCCGTGCGACGGTTCGTCCGCCGAGACTGGGTGGAAATGAACACTTGGGGGTATGGGCCACCAGAGCACCATTTCGACCAAATGCATTGGGCCTGTCCTGCGTGGAAATTAAACGCATTTTTAAAGGGGACCATGGCATGTGCATTGAGGTGGCTGGAGCTGATTTGATGGACGGCACACCAATTTATGATGTGAAGCCATATGTTCCACTGGCGGATTGCAAGCCGGAAGCGAAGGGCGGTTTTACAACGACCGATGCGTGGGAACGATTGACTGTAGAGTTTCCAGACGAGCTTTTGGAACAGATTCCTATGGAAAAGCGAACCGCCCTGCTCGGTGTGCTTTCTGAGGACTCGCGTCCGGCCTATCAGGAGGATCCGGAGAGGGAATATGGCATTGTTTTTGCCGGTTTTAATGTGAAATTCCGTGTGCAGAAAGAAATCCTGCGAGTGTTTTTTGTCGAAAAACTTGCATAATTATGATAAGAGGTTTATATTCTTGTGTGGGTTTAGGTTACATTGAGGTTATTTTAGGGGTTTTATTTCTCAGGAGGAATGATTTACTATGGCAACAAAGAAGACAACAGAGGAAAAGGTTACTGCAACCAAGAAGGCAATCAAGGAAGCTGGCGAAAAGGCTACAGAAGCTGTAAGCAAGGCTGCAGAGAAGACCATCGAAACTACCGATAAGGCAGTAAAGGCAACCACCAAGAAGGCTACTGAAGTAAAGGCAGCTACTGCAAAGAAGGCTACCGAAGTGAAGGAAGCTACTGTTAAGAAGGCAACTGAGGTTAAGGATAATGCAGTTAAGACTGCAGCTAAGACCGGTAAGGCAGCGAAGGCAGCAACCAAGAAGGCAGCTACAAAGGCAACTGAGGCTGTTACCGAAGTATTCGTAGAGTACGATGGTATGCAGGCATCTGAATTCGATTTAGTTACCAAGATTAAGGGTGCTTATCAGGCATCTGGAAAGAATCCTGGTTCCATCAAGTCTTTGAAAATTTATGCAAAGCCACAGGAAAATGTTGCGTACTATGTAATCAATGGTACTGACAATGGTCAGGTAACTCTTTTCTAATTCATTCGAATAAACGAAAGATTTCAAAAGGGCCTGCATGAGCAATCATGCAGGTCTTTTATCACGGAAAATTTTATTTTGGAGACACAAATGAGCCAGGAAGAAAAACCAAAACAGCTGAGTAAAAAAGGCACAAAAGACATGACTGTTGGCGATCCAAAAGCGCTGATTTTGCAATTTGCCCTTCCAGTGTTTATCAGTCAGTTATTCCAACAACTTTATAATACAGCCGATTCCATTATCGTTGGTCAGTTTATGACGAAATTTGAACTGGCTGCCGTTAGTGCCTCCGGTAATCTGATTTTCCTGTTTATCAGCTTCTTTATGGGAATTGCTGTCGGAGCGGGTGTGGTTATTTCACGCTATTTCGGAGCGAAGGATTATGACAATGTGTCCAAGGCCATTCACACGGACATGTTCTTTGGCTTATGCGCAGGCCTCTTTTTGACGGTATTTGGCGTACTGGCATCGCCGCTTTTATTGCGCCTGATGCGTACGGATGAGGATGTGCTTCCATATGCTGTCATTTACTTTAGAAATTACTTCCTGGGATCTTTAGGATTTATTTTATATAACATACAAACCGGTATTATGAACGCAGTCGGAGACAGTAAGAGACCATTATTTTACTTGATTTTCTCCAGTGTGTTGAATGTGGCATTGGATCTTTTATTCATTGCCGGTTTCCACTGGGGCGTTGGCTCTGCCGCGGTTGCGACTGTGATAGCACAGACCTCCAGTGCAGTT
The DNA here is from genome assembly GCA_045641925.1 of Butyrivibrio sp. Lineage (GTDB taxonomy): Bacteria > Bacillota > Clostridia > Lachnospirales > Lachnospiraceae > Eshraghiella. The sequence continues at coordinate 1,699 of JAZUHV010000088.1, read as the reverse complement.
TTATGCTTTGTTCATTTGTCTAAGAAGGGGACCATTTATCAGGTACAGATTCGAAAGATTCGTCCGCATGCGCAGATGATGAAAGAGATTATTAAGAATGGTCTGCCGACCGGTGTACAGAATTCCGTAATCGGTTTTGCCAATGTTATGGTGCAGTCTAATGTAAACACCTTCGGTGAGGATGCGATGGCGGGCTATGGCTCTTACGTAAAGGTAGAGGGCTTTGCCTTCCTGCCAGTAACCTGCTTTTCTATGGCACTGTCCACTTTTATTAGCCAGAATCTGGGCGCGGGAAAGCGCGATCGTGTGAAGTCTGGTGCACGTTTTGGCATTATTGCAGCCGTAGCCAGTGCAGAGGTGATTGGTATTCTTTTGTATATCTTTGCGCCGCAATTAATCAGTCTGTTTTCTACCGATTCGGATGTGATTCATTACGGTGTGCTGCAAGCCCGTACGGTGGATTTATTCTGTGCGCTGTTAGCGTTTAGCCATATCATCGCAGGTATATGCCGTGGCGCAGGCAAGGCAATCGTACCGATGGTCGTTATGCTATCCATCTGGTGCGTTTTCCGAGTCGCCTATATTACGATTGCCATGCACTTTAACCACAATATTCAATTACTATACATTGCCTATCCAATTACGTGGTCGATGAGTTCCATCGTCTTTTTAATTTATTATCTGAAGTCCAATTGGATGGGTCAGAAAGCATAGTCCATTTGCTGAACGGTTCCGACACCGCCGTTTTCGTATAAGAAGACGCCGGATCGCTTGATGACAGCCTCGGTGTCATTGTTCTCATCCTTCATGGCAAATTCGGTGCGCACACTGTCCAGGTAGATTGCACCGATTCCTGCCTCTTTTAGGGAGAGTAACTTGTCGGAACCATCAGCATTTTTTACGTAAACCGTCAGCTTTTCAAAGATGTCATCGGCTTCATCAATCCAGCCATTATGATCGGCATCATATTCTGCCAAATCCTCGAAGCCATTGCCAGATTTGGTACCGAAAAGTTCGGAACCATCATTGATGATGCCATCGCCATTTAAATCTAAACTCAGTAGTCCAGATCCTTCGGCGAGCTGTTTTATTTTTTCTTTTTCACCATCCCCATCCAAATCCATATAGAAATACTGGTCGGTCAGGTCAGCAACATTGCCCGTATAATTGATGACGAGTGGGTCACAAAGCTGTATGGTCTGCTCGGTGTAGCTTTCGCTGTAGCTGGTAAATTCCCGACGCATTTCAAAGCCAAGGTTGAAGGAAATGTCTCTGCCATCCGCTGTTTTTACCAGACCCTCAGAAGAAAATTTTGTCACTTCTTTTTCAGAAAAGAATTGACTGGTCGACTTCTTAAGGGTGAAGACATTGCTTAAGTAGATGGTGTTTTTGCTGTTCGTATTCTCCGGAGGGGTAAAACTCTCGCTTGGGGAGTTACAGGTGTTTTCTGCCGGCTGCAGTCGATGCCAGCGACGGTCCTGTAAAGACCTCGTCAGCTGCTCAAGAAGATACATGCGCAATTCGCTCAGCGTATGAATCGTCTTAACGGAATCGTCTTCTTTTTCGGCAACTGGTTTGCGCATTTTGAGGTAGGCATCGTAGGCCGGATTTTCCTCTGGTTGCGCGGTGGTTGTAGTACTTGATGGCTCGTAAGATGCATCGCCTAAGTTGGTCGATGTCTGAGCCGGCGTCGCTTGTA
>JAZUHV010000087.1:0-7704 GCA_045641925.1 Butyrivibrio sp. | reverse complement strand
GGATTGCTTTTGCTTTACAATGGATACCTTGCTCTGACGGATGGCAGGTAGCACGGTCATTAAGATGGATATCAATAAGGCTCCGATGGTGTAGAAGATTTCTTCCCAGGTAAAGCCGATGCTTAAGGAACGGCGGCCACTGAATTCCAAAAAGGCGCTCGCGGAGCCGATGGCAGCGGTGATTAATGCTCCTAATGGAACACCAATGATAAGGCTGACGGCTGCCAAAAAGAGCGACTGTAAAAAGTATAGCTGTCGAATTTGTTTCTTGCTGGCACCACGGCTTTTCAAAAGAGAAATTTCGCTTTCCTCCATGTCGAAGAGCTGTCTGGAAATCATATACAGGAAGGCGCATAGCAATACCAGAACCGGAACCATCAAAATGGTCAGTGTAACACTGATGCGCTTTTCCTTGGCGCTATAGTTTCGCAATAGTCCGATAAACTGAGGGGACTCCAGACCGCTGTTAAAGCTTTCGCGTTTGGTCAGCTGGTTGATGGCATTTGTGAGGTTGAATACATCAGAATAACGCAGCTTCGTATAATCAAACTCGGTATACCAATGGGTATCATAATCGTAAGAAACCTTGGAGTTTACCACGATGGATTCAAACAGACTATGATCAATCAACAGTTCCTTGGTATAACTATCCGGAGAGTTAATCCAGTAGGTATCATTTTCATTGGAATTGGTGATAACGCCGACGATGATGGCACGATATGGCTTGCCATTTTCATCCTTAAAGAACGGAAATTCAAATTCCTCGCCAACCAAAAGCCCCATTTCCACAAAACCAGTCATGGTTACAACGGCTTCAATTCGGCCTTCACTGTCGAAGGAGTCGGAGAACATCTTTCCGGATACTACAGTTGCGTGGTCAGAAAGCGCCGAAAGAGAACCAATCTTTACCTTCAAATCGCCCATACGGTCACTACGGTCCATTTGAGACTGCGCGGTTGTAACGATCAGATTATGATGCGTTACCTGCGCCAGCACATGAAGGTTCAGTTCGCCCGCGATGGTCTTGGAACGCTGCTCCATTTTGGCATATTCCTCTGCAGTGCTTTCTCCTTTACGTGTGTTTGCATAAAGGTTTAGGATTGCAGGGCTGGAATTATTCTTTTCAATATAATTTGTAAATTCCTCCTGCAAAAGAGAGGAGAGGGAGGCGTCACGGTACATTGGGTTGGCGACGGCAATGGCCACCAGCAGAATGTTACCGATTAACAGACTGACAATCATCCATTTCTTATGCAGGATTTTTTGTAACATGAGTTCAATCATAAGGATTCTCCAAACAGGTTAGTTCGTTACAATGACGGTTCCTTCAGAAAGGCCTTCATAGGATACGCAGGAATCTTTGACCGTACGGCCTTTGATGAAATAGTGCTTCATCATGGCGCCGCCCTCGGTCAGTTCATATACATAATCACCATTGCTGTCATTGTGGCAGGCAATGGTTGGAACCATCAGAACATGCTCCATGTGTATGGTTTCATAGGTTGCAGTGAGACCTTCATAAGAAGTAACCGGGACCTCAGCGTCCGGAACTACCACTGCATAGGTAGAAATCAATGTATTGGTTAGGGAAGAACTGGTACAGTTTGCTACATGCGCCGGATAGGTATTTCCCTGCTTGTCGGTGAGGGTAACCTCCATGCCATAACGTAGTAACTGTCCCGCACCTTCTAACGTAAAGAAGCAATAATCCGTGCTCTGCAAATAGCCGATATAAGCGCCGTTGTTCAGGGTATCTCCTGCATGAAGGCGCCAATTGGTATGTGTTGGCAGATAAATCAAACCGGAGGACGGTGCTGTAATATAAATTGTCTCGGACTCTTTTTCGTAAGTTGCAACCTTTTCCTGCAGGGCTTCTAATTGCTCACGATAGCTATCCAGTGAAGCATTCTGCTGCATTTGCAGTTTTTCCAGCGCCAGCTCGGCTAACCGTTTTTCGGTCTTGCCAGAGGCTTTGGTAACCGCTTTTTGCGCAGCGGCCTTGGCATTGGCAGCCTCTTTTACGTAAGCATCATAGCCATCCTGCGTACGCTCTAAGTCCATTTTCACCTGAAGCAAAGCAATTTCATCGATGTCAGATGTGATTTCCACAATCGGATCCCCCTCCGTAACATAGGAGCCATCCTCCACAAGATAGGAAACAAAGGACGCATTGCTATACATCGATTCATAACGTACACTGCTGGAATTTGGATAACTTACGGTTAATTCTGCTGTCGCAGTGACAATCAAATCTGTATATTCCAGAGATTTCGTTGGGAAAGTGGCTGCACCGCCAGCTTTTACACTCTGATCATTGTTAAGAAAGAGGGTCATACAGGCAATTGCTGTGACCGCGCCGGCAAGAAGCTGTTTACTCTTTAACATAAATACTCGCTCCTTCCTCTACACCGCTTAAAATCTCTGCATACATTGTGCCGATAACGCCGACCTCCACAGGAGTCTGCACACGGGATTCACCATCCATAATGTATACATAATAAGAATCATCGGAGTTTTTATATAAGGAATTGATTGGAACGCTCAGCACGTCCTTCAATTCTTCATGAACACAGTAAATAATGCCATATTTTCCGATTAAGTCCGGAGCATTCCCCTTAACATGGAAGGTGGAGATGGCAGTTCCGGCTTTAATGGCGGCAGCCAGCTCTTCGGTTTCATACGGAACATATTCCAAATCATAGGTGGCATCCTCCACAGCAAGATAGCATTTGGTAAGCCTGTCTGCAGCGGAGGCACTCATATATTCACAGGTGACATAGGCTCCCGTGTCAGAGGCAATTGCCATTGCAGGTGTTTTGGCCGTAATGGCAGCGGACTCCTCCAGGTTCAAAAGACTGACAACCACTCCGTCACATGGGGCAATGATTTCCGCAGAAAGCAGTCCGTTTTTTGCTTTTTCAATCTGACTGGTCAAATGTGCCAGCTCGAAGGCCTGCATTTCCTTTGTCTGCTTGAAGGTTAACTCATCCCGGGATGTATCATTCCCAGAAAGCTTGGCTGTTTCGATATCAATTTCAGTCAGTCGATTGAAGTAGGCATTCTGCTCAAGCATCGCATCGTACTGCTCCTGTAAGGACTTCAACAGGTCGGAGGAGCCTTCCAGAGATGCGAGAATATCGCCCGCCTTAACATTGCTTCCAACTGTATAATAAAATTTTTCGATAACGCCTGAACTTTCAAAAGCTAATTCAATCAGATCCGGGAGGACGGCGGTTTCATATGCGTCTAAAACAGCTATATCATGTTTGGTGACAACATAACTTTCAACCTGACGGTCCACGGAATCTAAAAGCTCTGGAACCTCCTGCTTTTGGGACGATGCCTGACAGCCGCAAAGCGATGCGAAGCCAGCCAGAGCAAGTCCGCCAACGAGGAAGGAACGGGCGATTCGGTTTTTCGCTAATAATTTGTGCATAGTCAAATCCTATCCTGTTCTTTATTTGATGACGGTGTCGCCTTCTGACAACCCCACTGTAATTTCAGTATATGAATTCCCCTTTAAGCCGATGGTAACGTACTGCAGCATTTTGATTCCATTTTCATCCTGGCAGTAGACAAAGGAACGACCGCCGGCGGTATGAATCGTGGAAGACGGAACCATTAGGACGTTTTCACGTTCCTCAAAGATTAAATCGAAGGAGGCATGCGTTCCAACGGAAAGACCGGCTTCTGCATCGGTTGGAAGGAAGAAGACCTGATTATTGCCCTCATCATCCGGCACCATCATAACCGTTGCGGCATATTCATTTTTATTATTGTCCACCATAGTGATGTTCTGTCCCTCAGTGAAATACTGGACATATTCCGGGTCGGTCATTTCAAATGCACACTGGCTGGAATCCACCTCGCGGATGACTTCCTGATTCGCGGTTGCAACGCTGTCCTGCAGGTTCTGCATTACAAAGCTGATGGTTCCATCAAATTCTGCATAAATATAGGCGCCGTCTAACGTTTCCTGAAGCTCTTCCAAACGAAGTCTGTCAATATAGAGCGCATCCTCATAGCGGTCGATGGCCTCCTGATAACGATTGATGATGGACTCCTTTTCGTTATCGTAGGAAGTTTTATCCAAAGTTCCCTCTTTATAAGATTTAGACAGAGCATTCAGATCGTACTCTTTTAATTCCTTGGCCTGGGTCAGTTGCAGGGTCATCTTATCAATCTCGTAGGTGAGATTGTCATACATTGCATCCCAGGAGGAAGTGTCAAGCTTGGCCAAAATATCCCCCTTGCTTACGGCATCCCCTACGGAAACGTAAACATACTTTACCGGGGACTTTCCGGTTTTAAATGCATATTCCACTTCAATTAGTTCGGTATAGGTGCAATGCAGCTTCTTAGAAAGCGTGACATTGCCCCGGATGACAGCTGCCATATCATAGGTTTGAACGGCTTCAGTTTCAATGACAACCTGATGCGAAACCTCTTTAGAAGGCAACAAAAAGCAGCCTGTGCAGGTGACTGCGCAGGCTGAGGCCAGGAATAGAGTTGAAAGTAATCGTGAGGTATGCAAATTGTATTCCTCCAATATATGAAATGATAATAATTACAGGGTAAAGATATGCAGAAGAACCAGGGTGACGGCACTAATCATAATCTGGATGATGCTGAAGCGGAAAACGGTTTGTGTGTCGGACCAGCCTTTGTTTTTACGCATATGATCATGAATCGGGGTGCGGGTATTTGCTAAAATCTTAATCTTTAAGAAACGAAGCAGGAATACTTTGATTAATCCCAAACCGCCATCGGTAATCAGGACAAGCGCAACTGGAATGAATAAGAACGGACTGCCGCTCTTTAAGGCCATCAGCGCAATGAAAAATCCCATGGCGCGGGAACCGGCATCCCCCATCAAAAGCTTGCTTGGACTGGCATTGAACCAAAGGTAAGCCAAAAGACACATTGCAAAAATCAACAGAGTTGGTGTCAGTGTCTGATCGATTAGAGCACCCTTCATTTTGAAGATTCCATAAAGGGTTATGATGGAGACGATGGAGAGAGAGGCACTTAAGCCATCCACACCATCGGAACAATTGGTAACATTGATAGATGCCCAAATTAAAATTACGGCCAAAATGGCAAATGGAACAACCGGCATCGTAAAACTGATGGTGTCGGTTAAGAATAACTGCACGTGGGTGCCATTAAAATAAATGTAAGTAACAGCGGCGCCGATTGCCAGAACCAAATCAATGATTGCTTTTTTATAGTCCTTCCAAGGGGTGGCACTGCGATCATCCAGATAACCGCTTAACATGGAGAGTGCTACCAGTGCAACATAAATGCTGCCTTCGATGGTGAAGGGGATGAATACCATTGAGCAAACGGCATAGACCAGCACGAAGATGATGCCGGACCCGCGAGGCTTTCCCTGCGAAAGCAGGCCGTTAATCGCGAACGCACGGCCCTGATCTCTTGGGAGAAATCTTTGTAAAACCGCGGTTAGAATAAAGGTTAATAAAAATGCGGCAATCATGCCACAGGCAGGCATCCATGGATAGTTCATTTTGGTACTCCTTAAAAGTCCGAAATACGGACATAATATAATAATTTAGTATACCATATTCAAAAGGAACTGAAACCTTCTTTTTTGAAAAAAAGATGGGAAATTCTGCATAGTCATGAGTGTATTTTTGTGCTATAATTAATCCATTGTATGGTCGTAAGGGGCCAATATAACAGGGGAGTTTTTTATGAGAAAAGAAGAGGTATTTATTACTGAGGGTGACCGTTATTTATTTGGTAACGGAACACATTATGAAATCTATGAAAAGATGGGTTGCCATCCGGCAATGAAGGACGGCAAGGAAGGCTATTATTTTGCTGTTTGGGCGCCGAACGCAGCCAGAGTTTTTTTGGTGGGTGACTTTAATGGCTGGAATGAAAATGGCTATGAAATGACCCGATTGGGCGATTCTGGAATTCATGAATTCTTCGTAGAAGGAAACATAAAAGATAATAAGTATAAGTTTTTGGTGGAAGCAAGAAGCGGAGAACGCACATATAAGGCGGATCCGTATGCCTGCTATTCAGAGGTCAGACCAAGCAATGCTTCCGTTGTTTATGATTTGGATGGCTTTGAATGGGATGATGCTTCCTGGATTCATGCCGGTGAGAATAAGACCATCGAGCCTTGGAAACAGGCTATGACCATTTATGAGTGCCATTTGGGCTCCTGGAAAAAGCAGGACGATGGTACAGAGGATGGCTTCTTAAATTATCGCGATCTGGCCAAGGAACTGGCTGATTATGTGCTGGAGATGGGTTATACCTATGTGGAACTGATGGGTATTGCAGAATATCCGTTTGACGGCTCCTGGGGCTATCAGGTAACCGGTTATTATGCGCCAACCTCCCGCTATGGAACGCCTCATGACTTTATGTATTTTGTAAATTACCTGCATTCTAAGGGAATCGGTGTTATTTTGGACTGGGTACCTGCACATTTCCCTAGAGATGAGCATGGTTTGGCATTATTTGACGGTACTCCGACCTACGAATATGCGGACCCACGTAAGGGTGAGCATCCGGATTGGGGCACCAAGGTATTTGATTATGCAAAGAACGAGGTTAGTAATTTCTTAATTGCCAACGCTCTTTACTGGGTGGAGAAATTCCATGTTGACGGACTTCGTGTGGATGCAGTTGCGTCCATGCTTTATCTGGATTACGGCCGTAAGGACGGACAATGGGTTCCAAACCGCTTTGGTGGAAATGGCAATTTAGAGGCGATGGATTTCTTCCGCCACTTAAATAGCATTATGAAGAGACGTAACCCGCGTGCCATCACGATTGCAGAGGAGTCTACGGCGTGGCCAAAGATCACTGCGGGTCCGGAAGAAGATGGCCTTGGCTTCACCTTTAAATGGAATATGGGATGGATGCATGATTTCCTGGAGTACATGAAACTGGATCCATACTTCCGTAAGGATAACCATAACAAGATGACCTTTGCGATGACCTATGCACATAGTGAGAATTACATTCTGGTATTATCCCACGATGAGGTCGTTCATCTGAAGTGTTCCATGATTAATAAGATGCCAGGCATCTATGAAGATAAGTTCGCGAATTTAAAGGTTGGCTATACCTATATGATTGGCCATCCGGGCAAAAAGCTCCTGTTCATGGGTCAGGACTTTGGCCAGTGGGCAGAATGGAGTGAGAAGAAGAGCCTTGACTGGCATCTTTTAAACGAGCCGCTCCATCAGGATCTGCAGGATTATATTAAGAAGCTGTTTAATATTTACAAGTCCTATCCAGCCTGCTATGAGTTAGACCAGTACTGGGAGGGCTTTGAATGGATTAATGCGGACGATAACTACCGCAGTATTTATAGCTTTATCCGTAAGGGCGCAGATGAAAAGGACAATCTCTTATTCATCACAAACTTTACCCCAATGGAGAGAAGCGATTACCGTGTAGGTGTTCCTGTGCCGGGAACCTATGAGCTTCTTTTGAATAACAAAAACGAGTCTGGAATGAAGTTTGTAGCAGAAAAGAGTGAATGCGATGGTAAACCGTATTCTTTCGCATTGCCACTCACCGCGTATGGCGCAGCTATTTTGAAGTTTGATTATGTAAAACCTGCCCAGGAAGAGGAAGAAATAACCGAAAAATAGTATTTTTCTAAATACAATCGCTTAATAACCCCCGCATTCATGCCGATAAGTATGAATAGCG
>JAZUHV010000086.1:0-2822 GCA_045641925.1 Butyrivibrio sp. | reverse complement strand
CCTTATTGTTAGTCGATGTCCTTTTTATTTTCCTAAAAAATTGATATATTGTCAATTCTTCTATTTGTAAAAATCATTAAAAAAGCATAAAAAAGCCCGATGCGGAAATCCACACCGGGCCAAAACCCCCGTATTCAATTTTTACATTGCATAATCGTATTCATCGTTCATACGATAATACGCTCGCGCCTTGCGGACACGTTCTTTTCCTACATAGCGCTTGCGCTTTCCCCACCAGGCAGGCAACGGATATACGGTAATAACCGTCTTTGTTTGCGTATTTACAATGAAGCAACAGCCATTGTAGGCGATTGCTTCGCTATCATCCAGGCATCGGTCGGCAAGAAAGCGTCTTTCCAGTGTGCTGGAGCAATCCGCCGCGCGAATTCCACGTTCCAATGCAAGTTCCATCTGACGGGCAGCGTTTTTGGTGTTCAAATTTAAGCGCTCCTTTGAGCGCTCCATTCCGTGTAATGTATACCCCATATCCATAAGAAACTCTCCTTTCCATAATCCCCTCTTACTGCCATCCCCATGGCCGTAAGGTGTTTTCCTTGTAATATAATTAAAACTCATTTTAGTAAACAGATAAACCGTAAAAAAGACGAGTTATAGTGCCCTAATTCGCCAATTTAAAGGTGCACATATGCAGAATGCATTGGTATATTACGCGGCATGGTTTATAATGACTGTATAAATCACCTTGGAGGTCTTTATGAAGAAACTAGCCATCCTTGTCCCGGGTGCGGGCTATCATACGGATAAACCACTGCTTTATCATGCCAGTGAACTTGTTGCAGAGCACGATTATGAATTCATCCGCTTGCATTTTGATGGACTGCCAACCGGAATTAAGGGAGATCCGCAAAAAATGGGGCAGGTATTTGAAATGGTGGTTAAGCAGGGGGATGAACAGCTTGCCGGAATTCGTTTTGATGAATATGACGATGTGATTTTTATCTCTAAAAGCGTCGGAACCTGCGTGGCGGTTCATTACAATTTGATGCATCCAGAACTGAAGGCACGTCATGTACTTCTGACACCGTTAATGCAAACCGTAACCCATGGCCGCGTGGAAGGAATCGCTTTTCATGGCACTGCCGATGACTGGGCTCCAACCGATGAGCTGGCAAGATGCTGCGAAGAATACAAAATCCCTCTATACAATTACCCAGATGCCAACCATTCATTGGAAGTAGGTAATGTACAAAGGGATTTGGACATTTTAAAAGATGTTATGTTAAAAATTGAGGAATATTTAAATTAAAATTCCTTCGAAGTGATCCATTTCGTGCTGAATGATTTTCTTAACCATATCTACTCCTTAATTGTCACAATTGGCTGCATCAATCGCAATGCAAAGCATCATCACATCCAGTTCGTCCTCCGGACGAAGAACGTCAATCACATAGGTATCGCCCCAGTGCCAAAGTTCCTTGGAAATATGGGCAATGACATTGGCACCATCGCTAATATCATAATCCCAGCCCATCCAGTCACCTTCACAGCTCCAATTGTTATATTCCACCGAATATACTGGCTCAAAGAAGGAGAATTCCTTTTTAATCGTACCCTTCATCACGCCACGCACTGAAATATCAAACTTCGGCAAAAATGTGAGAATTTGCTGGCTGATAAAACCGATTTCATTGTCATATGCATCATATACATGAATCTGATGTCCCCAGGTGAACATCTCCGCCTTAACAAAGTACTTCACCTGATCGTTTTCGTCATAAATATCATATGTATCGCCCCAGGCGAATACGCGTTGCTTGATTAATAATTTCATAGCTTACTTCCTAAAAATTACTGCCGTTCCAACCCCAATCGTTCACACCGTGGTAGGTAACATAAACTGCATTGCCCGGAATTCCCAGCTCATCAGACAAAATTTCGCAGATGCTCTCGGTCATCTTTTCATAATCCTCTGAAGCGGCATTGCCGAACAGGCTTACAGATACATAGGCGCCCTTCTCTAACTTCTTTCCGCCCATATAAAGATCATAATTATCCTCAAATCCTACCATCAGAAAGCTTTCTGGCTTATGCAGAATGCTCACACTCTTACCCAGACGGGTTTTAATGGTTTCTTTCTTCTCATCGCTGATTTTCATACTGATTTTTGAATCGATAAATGGCATAGTAGCCTCCTTTGTGTATTTTTGTATAACTTATGTATTTTTTACCCTTTAATTCCTAACCATTCACGCATCTTTTTTCGGTCCGGATTCTCTTTGCACTTTGGATAATGCTCCAGAATTAATTCCAGCTCAATTTGGATTACCTCTTCCAAACTAAGCTGCGTGAGGGCATTCTTGATATAAGGCATTTCCTTTTCCCTTTCAATTCGGGTCTTTGCGGCCATATAAAAGCGTTCCTCATCCGTATATGGGTAGAATTCCTCGAAGGTTTCCAAACAGATGGCGCAAAGCATGCAAAGCTCTCCCGGTTGATATGGAAAGAAACAGCAACCGCCGTCAACATTAATTGTACCATATCGATACCCGATTTTGCCAGGGTGTCCGCCGCCCAGGGGATCGCGCCGGCGGTACTCATGGTCCATCGTTGGAGTATGTCCATGGACGATGATTCCATCCTTTAGGTCTCCAACCTGACTGAACATGTGCTTGCGGCTCCAAAGGTTGGTTTCCTGACGTTCCTCTTTTGTCATTTTCCGCGAATTTTTCCACCAGGCATGGACAATGTGGTAGGTCACCTCCACACCGCCCACTGAGGTTAATGTAAGCGTTTTTTCATACGGTAGCGCATCGAACGCATTGATGATTGGTTGCAGTCTTGTCACATTGTTCTGGTAGGAG
>JAZUHV010000085.1:0-3738 GCA_045641925.1 Butyrivibrio sp. | reverse complement strand
AAGAACCTTTGCAATCATCTCCCACCCGGATGCCGGTAAGACAACCTTAACGGAAAAATTTCTTTTATATGGTGGAGCAATTAACCTTGCAGGTTCTGTTAAGGGTAAGAAAACTGCAAAGCATGCAATTTCTGACTGGATGGAAATTGAAAAGGAAAGAGGAATTTCCGTTACCTCTTCCGTGTTACAGTTCAATTATGGTGGCATGTGCATTAACATCCTTGATACCCCGGGCCATGAAGATTTCTCTGAGGATACCTATCGAACCTTAATGGCTGCTGACTCCGCCGTCATGGTCATCGATGGCAGCAAGGGTGTCGAAAAGCAGACCATCAAATTGTTCAAGGTCTGTGTTATGAGACACATTCCTATTTTCACCTTTATCAATAAAATGGACCGTGATGCGAACGATCCGTTTGAGCTTTGTGATGAAATCGAGCGTATCCTTGGCATCGCAACCTGTCCGATCAATTGGCCAATTGGTTCCGGCAAAGAATTTAAGGGCGTATATGATCGTAATACCAAGGTTGTTTCTACCTTTACAGCAGCCATGAATGGTCAGAAGGCCGTTGCTGAGAAAGATATTCCAATCGATTCCGAGGAATTAGAAGCCGAAATCGGTCCATTCTTTAAGCAAAAGCTTGCAGACGACTTGGAATTACTGGATGGTGCATCTGCTGAATTTGATCAGGATGCAGTCAGCCGCGGCGAATTAACCCCTGTTTTCTTTGGGTCTGCGCTCACTAACTTTGGTGTAGAAACCTTCCTGCAGCACTTTTTAAAGATGACCACCTCTCCGCTTCCACGAATCTCCGATGCGGGCGAAATTGATCCGGTGAAGGAAGATTTCTCTGCTTTTGTATTTAAGATTCAGGCCAATATGAACAAAGCACACCGTGACCGAATTGCCTTTATGCGTATCTGTTCCGGTCGATTTGAAGCCGGCATGGAAGTTAACCATGTACAGGGCAATCGTAAGGTTAAGCTCTCCCAGCCTCAGCAGATGATGGCGGATGAGCGCAAGATTATCGATGAGGCATATGCAGGCGATATCATTGGTGTATTTGATCCGGGTATTTTCTCCATTGGCGATACCTTAGAGCTTTCCAATAAAAAATTTGCCTATGAAGGTATCCCAACCTTTGCTCCGGAGCATTTTGCAAGAGTACGTCAGATTGATACCATGAAACGTAAGCAGTTTATTAAGGGCATCAATCAGATTGCGCAGGAAGGAGCTATTCAGATTTTCCAGGAATACAACACCGGTATGGAAGAAATCATCGTGGGCGTTGTCGGCGTCCTTCAGTTCGATGTATTAAAATTCCGTCTGGAGTCCGAATACAATGTCGATATCCGTTTGGAACCATTACCATACGAGTATATCCGCTGGATTGCAAACCCTGAAGAAATTGATTTAGACCATATCACTGGAACCTCTGATATGAAGAAAATTAAGGATCTAAAGGACAGACCATTGCTTCTCTTTGTCAATGAATGGAGCGTTGGTATGGTACTGGATCGAAACAAGGGACTGCAATTAACCGATTTCGCAAAATAAGATATGTAAACCGCAAGAAGGCACGCAAAACTGTGTGCCTTCTTTTATCGTACTGTTTTCAATATTTCCCAGCCAATGGTCAAATCATCCACATTATGCGCATCCACTCCAAAGGTTATTTTGGTCTCTGGTGGTACCATCCTCCAAAATTCCTCCTTATAAAACCCTTTCACCCTCATGGATGATATATTTTTCTCCAGATATGGCTTTTTATCCGCAGCCGCATAGGCTGATAAAATTCTTTGCACGGATTTTTGTTCACGATTTCCTAGGGTTTCGCTCACGCGAAAAGACCTGTCCGGATGTGCAATGATATCAAACAATTGTGTTTCGATTGCCTGCGCCATCGCCTCACACTGACCCTCAAATTCATAGGTTTTTACAGGGTCTGCGTAACTAAACGATCCTGGCTTATGCTCATAAAAGTGCTGTCCTACCAGGAGAATATCCATCCCCTCCATCGCACGCAGCTCTTTAAAATATTCTAAAAAGCTTGGCAAAAATTCAACTTCCAGTCCACACAGAATCTCAATTTGACCTTCGTACTTCTTTTTTAATTCCCGAATGGTTTGCACATATTCAGCCAATTCCTCATAATCCATACGATTGGTAAATGGATTACCAGGAAAAGGGGCATGATCCGTAAATGCAATTCGTTTCGCCCCCAGCCGAATCGCCTCATCAATATACTGAAATTCCCGTGCTGTACCCGCATGCTTGCATCGATAGGTGTGCACATGCATCAGTTCCTGTTCCATCGGCTCGTAATTCATGCCATCTTCCTTTTCGTAAAAAACTTACAATTTCCTTTGATTAATTCTTGGTCAAATCCACAAATTCTGCTTTGCAGACTCTGGCCCAGTCCTCCGGATTTACTTTAAGCGTGCAGCCGATTTTACCGCCACTCACATAGATTTCGTCATAGAGGATTGCCGTTTCATCGATGCGCGTTACAAAGTCCTTTTTCATACCAACGGCCGTGCAGCCTCCACGCACATAACCAGTTACATTCGTAACCTCCTTTAAGGGTAAAAGCTCAATGGACTTTTCTTTCACAGAAACTGCTGCCTTCTTAAAATCAATCTCCTCTGCGATTGGAATCACAAAGACATAATATGCCTTTGAATGTCCCACTGTCACAATGGTCTTAAAGGACTGCTCATAAGGATTTCCCAGAATATCCGCCGTATGCAGGCCATCCACAAACTCATCGCACTCGTAAAACTGTGCCTCATAAGGAATTCCTTCCGTTTCGAGAATACGCATTACATTGGTTTTATTATCCTTTGCCTTGGCCATATTGCCTCCTGCCTAATCACGATTACACTTTAAAAAATAAATTCCATAGCCCTGCATTTCAAAACCGTTTTCAATATCTATGGTTTCACCAGTCATCAGATTCACCGCGGTCTTTCCCTGTCCGTTAAAGTGACAGGTATACGAAGCTGCGTCGGCATTTATACCAAACAGCATGGTCTCATCCTCATGCCATCTGCCAAATACGCACTGCTTGTTGGTCAGATCCAATTTATAGAAGTTACCATAATTTAATGCCACACTATTCTTTTTGATTTCTGCCATTTGACCAATCTTCTCGGTCAGTTCATTCTCTACATAATTTTCAAAATACGGACGAAGTGCCGGGTCTCCCTGACTCTTAGCAGCAGCAAAGCCCCACTCGCTGCCATAATAAATAATTGGTATGCCGGGCATGCCCATAATCAGAGCATATGCAAGTGCCTGATGTGCCGGGTTGGTCAAATTGCTGGCAATACGGCTTACATCGTGATTATCTACAAAGGATAATAAATGCTTTCCTTTGTATAAGGTCCACTGCTCTGGGCCGAACTGACGCATCAGAGAATGTACAATTTCGAACAAATTCATAGAGTTTAACGCGGAGTAAATTCCCTTATAGCACTCATAATTTGTCACAGAATGCAGCATTCCATCGCAAATTAATGGGTTATAGTCTCCATGGACTGTCTCTCCCACTAAGAAGAAATCCTGCTTTAGCGAGTCCGTAAAGCCTCGTAAACGATGCATGAAATCCTTATCCAGGCAATATGCCACATCCAGACGGATTCCATCGATATCAAAATATTCCACCCAGTAACGAACACAGTCAAACAAATACTGAATCACCTCTTCGTTTCGAAGATTCAGCTTTACAAGGTCGT
>JAZUHV010000084.1:0-3078 GCA_045641925.1 Butyrivibrio sp. | reverse complement strand
AATCAGGTACAGGTTAATGTGAAAGCGGATATGACATTCGCATCAGCACTTCGTTCCATCTTACGACAGGATCCGGATATCATTATGATTGGTGAGATTCGAGATGGAGAGACCGCGGGAATCGCTGTAAAAGCGTCTATTACCGGACATTTGGTTGTATCCACACTTCATACAAACTCCACTGCTGCATCCATTTCCCGTTTGATTGATATGGGCGTGGAACCTTAT
The DNA here is from genome assembly GCA_045641925.1 of Butyrivibrio sp. Taxonomy (GTDB): domain Bacteria; phylum Bacillota; class Clostridia; order Lachnospirales; family Lachnospiraceae; genus Eshraghiella. The sequence continues at coordinate 2,850 of JAZUHV010000084.1, read as the reverse complement.
CTTTTGGGTGATTCATTGGTTGGTATTATTGCACAGCGACTGGTTCGTCGCCTTTGTGATTGTAAGACCGTTCATGAGGCTACCGAGATGGAAAAGAAAAAGCTCGGTGTTCCTGTTTCGGAGCCGCTTCGCATTTATCAGCCATGTGGTTGCTCTTTGTGTAATGAATCCGGATATTACGGACGAATCGGTGTATATGAAATCATGCCGATTACCCACAAATTACGTAATATGATTGCGGCACATGCAAATGCGGATGAACTGACCGAACAGGCACAAAAGGAAGGCATGCATACCCTCCGTCAGTCAGCCGCAAAATATGTTATCGAAGGTATTACTTCCTACGATGAAATGATGAAGATAACTTACGAAACGGAAGAGGACTAATTCATGGTAACAATTGAGGAACTTTTACAAATTGGTAAAGATAATGGTGCATCCGATGTACATATTACGGTTGGCATTCCGCCGAAAATGCGTGTGAATGGTGAATTGATTAATATGGATTTTCCGAGACTCCTTCCTGCGGATACGGATACGATTGTCCGTTCAATGATGGGAGAAAAACAGTTAGAGGTTTTGGCTAAAAATGGCGAGGTTGATTTTTCGTTTTCCATTGCAAGCCTTGGTCGATATCGTGTCAATGCATTTAACCAGAGAGGTTCTTTGGCGGCAGCAATCCGTTTGGTTGGCACACAGATTCCAAGACCGGAAGAACTTATGATTCCAAAGGCAGTTGTGGATTTGTATAAGAAAAAAAGAGGACTTGTTCTGGTTACGGGCCCTACCGGTTCCGGTAAATCCACAACGTTAGCCTCATTAATTGATAAGATTAACGATAATCGTACGGCGCATATCATTACGCTTGAGGATCCAATTGAGTATTTGCACCACCACAAAAAGTCCATGGTAAACCAGCGAGAGATTGGAATTGATTCCCAATCCTATGCGAATGCACTTCGTGCAGCACTTCGTGAAGATCCGGACGTTGTACTGGTCGGCGAGATGAGAGATTTGGAAACAATTTCTATTGCTGTTACAGCTGCTGAAACCGGACATTTGGTGCTTTCAACCCTGCATACCATTGGTGCAGCATCCACCATTGACCGTATCATTGACGTATTCCCGCCACATCAGCAACAGCAGATTCGCGTGCAGTTAGCAATGGTTTTGGAAGCGGTTATTTCTCAGCAATTGGTTCCAACAGCGGATAAGCATGGCCGCGTAGCTGCATTCGAGGTTATGTTAATGAATACAGCGATTAAGAATTTAATTCGAGAAGGCAAAACCTTCCAGATTGATTCGATGATTCAGACCAATCGCAAGGTTGGAATGATTACAATGGATGATGCATTATATGATTTGGTAATGAATGGTGAGATTACCAAAGATGTAGCTGTTTCCTTTGCGCAGGATCCTGTAGCATTGGAAAAAAAGGTTGGATTCATCTAATTTTATGTGATTTTCGTAACTTTGGATATGATTTTCGTGATTTAGCACAATTTGAATTTGTATTTTTCCACATATTAACGAGGGAAATTACTTGTCACAAGGTGTGTTTTATGGTACTATAATTTAGTACTTAGGTCACAATGATTGAGGTGTCACATGGCAAATTATACATACCGCGTTATGACAAAGAGCGGTAAAGAGAAAAAAGGTACAATTGAAGCGGATACGCGTGACAAAGCACTGGCCCAGTTGAGGAATGAAGGAAACAGTATTTTGGAAATAAAAGAAGGTACTGTTTTGAATACAGAAATTCATATTGGTGGTTTCAAACCTGCCTCAAAGGATTTGATGGTTTTCTGTAGACAGTTTAATGCATTGCTTCGTGCTGGTGTTAGCATTGTTGAGTCTCTCGATATGCTGGCGGATCAGACAGAAAATAAAACGCTTAGTCAATCCATAAAAAATGTGCATGATAATGTACAAAAAGGTGATGGCTTAGCTGTCGCAATGAGACGTGAAACGAATTCCTTTCCGCCGCTTTTGGTGAATATGGTGGAAGCGGGTGAGGCCTCCGGTAACTTGGAAAATTCTCTGGCCCGTATGGCAGTCCATTTTGAAAAGGATAACAAGGTCAAAGGAATGGTTACCAAAGCTATGATTTATCCAATCATGTTAATGGTTGTAGCAATCGGCGTTTTGGTTTTGATGGTTGTCGTAGTTATTCCGAAGTTCTCTGCAATGTTTGATGACTTGGGCGGTGATCTTCCTTGGATTACAAAGGCCTTATTGAATTTCAGTGACTCGTTAATCAATTATTGGTTTATTTACATTCTTGCAATTGCTGCTATTGTATTTGGTATCATCTTCTTTAAGCGCTCTGAAACGGGAACACATTTCTTTGCAAGGCTTGCAATTAAACTTCCTGTTTTTGGAAAACTTACTGTAAAGACTGCTGCGGCTAGATTTTCCAGAACCTTTTCAACGATGTTGAGTTCTGGTATGCCGATGGTGGAAGCGATGAACATCACTGCCAATACGATGGACAATGTCTTGTTTAAGGAAGCTTTGGAAGAAACGTCCTTAGCCATTCAGCAAGGTCAGCCTTTGCAGGCTCCGTTAAAGAAGAGCGGACTATTCCCGAGTTTGATTTATCACATGGTCGGCATTGGTGAAGAATCCGGTAACCTCGAGGAAATGTTAGAAAACTGTGCGGTTTATTACGATGAAGAGGTAGAAATCGCTACACAACAGGTTATGGCTCTGATGGAACCGATGATTATCATCGTACTTGCATTGATTGTTATCGTAATTTTGGCTGCAATCTATGGCCCAATGATTCAGCTGTACAATACTATGGGCGCCATGTAAAAAGATTCTTTGGTCCTTCTACCCGGCGGG
>JAZUHV010000083.1:0-3498 GCA_045641925.1 Butyrivibrio sp. | reverse complement strand
ATATCAAAACAAGCAATGCTAAATTACATAAAAATTTTTTCTTATTCATTACAGAAAAATCCTACTCTGAATAATTACTCTTAATCAGCTCTCTCCAGGCGAAATCTCCACGGTCCAAGGCTAAAATTAATGCCTCAGCTGTAGCTAAATTCGTTGCAAGAGGAATATTATGCATATCACACATACGAAGAATAATGGAGTTCTCCGGCTCATGCGCACGACTGGAATTAGGATCTCTTAAAAAAATCATAACATCAATCTGATTGGTCTCAATTTGAGAACTCAATTGCTGTTCCCCGCCAAGATGACCAGCCAAATATTTATGAACTGTTAAGTTAGTAACCTCTTCGATTAATCGTCCGGTCGTTCCGGTAGCATACAACTGATGCTTATTTAAAATTCCGCGATATGCAATACAAAAGTTCTGCATTAATTTCTTTTTTGAATCATGCGCGATCAATCCTATATTCATTATTCGCAACAACCTCCAATGCAGTTTTCTTTACAATTCTAACATTCATAACCAAACCAATGCCCGCATACATCGTCACCAGCGAACTGATACCATAGCTGACAAATGGTAATGCAATACCGGTATTCGGCAACAACTCCGTTACAACACCGATATTGATAAAGGTCTGAAAAATAACAATAGCCGCTACGCCGAAGCAAATCACTCGCCCCGGCAGGTCTATCGCTCGGGCTCCGGTTATAATACATTCGGCAGCAATTAAAAATAATAATGCGATTACTGCAATACCGCCAATAAATCCTAATTCTTCACCAACGATTGCAAAAATAAAGTCCGTCTGTGGCTCGGCAATATAATTTGCATTTTTTACAGAATCCGTGCTGTCGTTATTTAATCCTTTTCCATAAAGCTGACCAGAGCCAATGGCAAGTACTGCATTATCCTGCTGATAACGTAAATCATCATAATCACCCGGATAAATGAAACTTAACACTCGATTCTGCCAATATACCGGTATCTGATCCGGCAATTTGTCAGGCGGTGTTTTGATTATATAAATCAATGCACCGGCTACCAAAGGAACAATAACTCCAACAATTATTAAAATCTTTTTGTAGCTAAATCCAGCAATATAAATACCTGTAGCAAATAATAAAACCATAAGAATTGTCGTAGACAAATCAGGTTCTTTAACAATCAATCCCATCGGAATAGCTGTTAAAATTGCTGTCAGCCAAAAGAATCCCCAGTGCTGAACATTCCGTTGATTTTGGCCATAAATCCATGCCCAGAAAAGAATCATTAACACTTTAGCAAATTCGGAAGGCTGTAAACTGATGGTATCGGTAATGGCAATCCAACGCGTTGCACCATTTACATTTTTACCAATTCCAGGTACCAGTACCGCCAGCAATAAAGCAATACATAAAGCATATTCAACCCAATGCAGTTTTAGATATAGATGATAATCAAACAGCGTAATAATCATCATTAATACAAAGCTGCCTGCAAAACCATACAACTGCTTCATTTGATAGCCTGCATCCTTAACATCTGCAGAACCGATAACTAAAAGTCCAATTCCTGTTAAAGCAAGAACAAATACAAGCAATCGATAATTATAATATTTTAGTTTGAACTGAAAATACTTCTTCATAAATAACTACTTTTACTGTCTTCTTGGACTGTGATGCAAATCCTTAATAGGAATATTTGCATACAAAGCAGGAACCGTGCCATTGCTGGTTTCGGATTCAGTCTGCGTAATCTGGATATCCAGTCCTTCTACGTCAATATCCATATACTTGGAAATAACCTGAATGATATCATTCTTGATTGCTTCCATAACATCCGGTGAACAATTGGAACGATCGGAAACCAAAAGAAGTTTCAAACGATCTTTTGCAACATTACTGGATGGTTTCTTTTTAAATCTTTCGAATAAACCCATAATGATGCCTCCTTAATTCTTCTTGCCGAATAATTTCTGCCAAATAGATTTCTTAGGATCTAAATCCAATAATGGAATATCTTCACCCATAATTCTTCTACAAATGTTTAAATATGCCTGTCCAGCCAAGGTATCTGAACCAACCAATGGATCACCCTGGTTTGTAGAAATGACAATGTTTTCATCATCTGGAACAGCACCAATTAAATTAATTGCAAGAATATCTACAACATCATCAATAGACATCATGTCACCCTTCTTAACCATATCCATACGAATACGGTTTACGATCAAATCCGTCTTCTTGATTTCATTTGCTTCCAAAAGACCAATGATACGGTCCGCATCACGAATAGCGGATACTTCCGGCGTGGTTACAACCAATGCTCTGTCAGCACCTGCAATCGCATTCTTGAAGCCCTGCTCGATACCTGCAGGACAATCCAAAATAATATAATCGAATTCTTCCTTTAATTCTTCAATTAATACCTTCATCTGCTCTGGGGTAACGGAAGTCTTATCTCTGGTCTGCGCAGAAGGCAATAAATAGAGATTTGGATATCTCTTGTCCTTAATTAAAGCCTGCTTAATGCGACAATTTCCTTCAACAACATCAACCAGATTATATACAATTCGATTTTCAAGGCCCATAACAACGTCTAAGTTACGAAGTCCGATATCAGTATCAATCAAAACAACTTTTTTGTTTAACTTTGCAAGTCCGGTTCCGACATTCGCAGAAGTAGTGGTCTTACCAACACCACCCTTACCGGATGTTACTACGATTACTTCACTCATGAATAATTCCTCCAAATTCTAAATTCACACATTTTATTATGCTTTTTTTTCAATATGATTTCAACCAAAACACAAGAAATTTTTCCGAATATTACAAGCGGATTTCATTCATAATGTCCTTGTCATATTTTTCAATATAAATATTATTATCATCCACAAAAGCTACCATGGTTCCACTCTCACCAGACTTTGGACGTGAACTTGTTTCATTACTTCTGGCAATCACATCTCCGATTCGAATTTGAATCGGTGACATATCAAGCGCCATAACAAATGCCTCGCTATTTCCATTGGAGCCAGCATAAACGGTACCCTTTAAAGAACCAAGAATAACGACATTTCCTTTTGCGATTACATTTGCACCCGGATTCACATCGCCAAATATAATCAGGCTATGATCGGATTCTAATAACTGTCCTGAACGTAATGTACCTTTATAGAATTGACCCATATGCGAGGTTAATTCTTCCACCTTTTCTTCAACCGACTTTTTGAAATAAGACTCTCTCATCTTATCATTGTCAATCACACATACAATGTTTAATTCAGAATTTTCAGAAATGATATTTAGCAGCTCTTTCTCTTCTGGAGCTGACAAATTTCTGCCTTCAAAGGATATTGCCATATTCGCCTTATCGAAGAACTTTGCAGCAGTCTGGAATTTTTCTAAAAGATTCTGTTTAATCTCATCAAAAGGAGTCGTTTCATCGAGCACAACAACGATGCCATATTTATTTCCCTTTATGACAACTGAATTATTCAATTTCATCCCTCCCTT
>JAZUHV010000082.1:0-2633 GCA_045641925.1 Butyrivibrio sp. | reverse complement strand
CGAAATGCTACGAGAACGAATTCGTGAATTCTTCCATGATTTGGGAGATATTTTAAAAAGAATAGTGACTTCGCGAATGGTACCATTTGCTCTGATTGGATGCGTTTTATTTGGTCTGTTAATTTATAGATTATTTATTTTACAGATTGTAAATGGTGAAAACTACACCACAGATTATTCTTTAAAAACGCAGCGAACCATTACCACTTTGGGTACTCGTGGAAATATTTATGACTGCAATGGTGAACTATTAGCTTATAGTGAATTATGCTATAACGTTATCATTTCGGATACTGGATATTACAAAAACACGAAGGAACGAAATAAGATTCTGAATCGTGTATTATCTGAGGCAATTGATATCATCGAAGACAATGGTGATACCGTAAATTATGACTTCCATATTCGCATGGATGAGCATGGCAGATATTATTATGACATTGCAGATAATTCTTTGCTTAGATTTTTACGCGATGTTTATGGAAGGCCAACGGTTGCACAATTAAAAGAAGAAGAGCGAAATGCGACAGCCGAAGAAACCATTGCTTATATGGCCAAATATTATGGTCTTGACATGGAAGCGCAAGGACGTTTTAAAACCCTACAGATTTTGTATATTCGTTTTAATATGTCCTCTAATTTGTATCAAAGATACGTTACCTTTACAATTGCTTCAAATGTATCTCAGGATACTATGGCCTGTATTTTAGAAAATGAAGCTGACTTACAGGGTGTGGATATCGAAGAGGGCTATATTCGACATTATAATTATAGTGTCTGTTTAGCGCAGATATTGGGTTATACCGGAAAAATCAGTGAATCCGAATTGGATGAGTTGCTTCTGGTAGATGATACCTATGATGCAAATGATGTTATTGGCAAAGCTGGTATCGAAGCGGAGATGGAGACAACGTTGGCCGGCAAGAAAGGCCATAAGACGGTTTTGGTTGATAATGTTGGTCGAATTCAGCAGGTCATTGAAGAAGTTCCTGCAGAACGCGGGCAGGATGTTTATCTGACCATTGATGCGAAATATCAACAAAAAATTTATGATCTATTGGAACGCAGACTGTCCGAAGTTTTGAATGTATGTATCGTAAATTCAGATGCACGTTTTGATGAACAGGTTAACATGGTTACTGTTCCAATTGTGGATGCTTATAACGCCTTAATCAGTAATAATATGATTAGCATGGATAAGATTGCAACTTCTGATTCGGAAACAGCAAAGGCTGTATATCAGATTTTTTCTGATAGAAAGAGTGTAGTCCTTGGCGACATTCAATATGAATTAAACAATGGTACCGTATTCAATTATCTGTCCAATGGTATGAAGAGCTATCTACGCCAGGTCAGAAATTTATTGATCGATAATCATATTATTAATTCAGAAAAAATTGACGCTTCCTCAGACCTGTCCGAAAAATGGACGGATGGCAAAATCTCTCTTCGCCAATATTTGGAAGAGGCCATTCACAATGACTGGATTAATATTTACAATTTGAATGTTCCAAATGATTATCCTACCTATGACGAGGTTTTGGATGCAATTATTGCGGAGGCAATGATTCAGATTGAGCATGATAAGAAATTTGATAAATTAGTATATTCTGAATTGATTAAGAATAAATACATAAGTGGAAGAGCTGTATGTTTGCTTTTAATGGAACAAAAAGCTGTTAATTTTACCGAGTCTGAATATGTAAGTATTTATAACGGCGCATCCACTTATGATTTTATCAAACGTAAAATCAATGACTTATCCATTACACCGGCTCAGTTAGCGCTGGATCCTTGTTCCGGTTCGGTTGTTGTAGAAAATCCTAATAATGGCCAGTTGGTAGCAATGGTTACTTATCCAAGTTATGATAATAACTATTTTAGTGGTGTTATTGATTCAGAATATTATCAAAAATTATTGGATGATGCTTCCTCGCCATTATTAAATCGTTGTACACAAACCAAACTTGCACCTGGTTCTACCTTTAAGCCATTAATGGCGATTGCAGGTTTAAACGAAGGCGTAATTGATGAAAGAACGCGCGTTGAATGTACGGGTATATTTGATAAAGTAACCCCAAATATTCGTTGTCATGTTTATCCAAATAATCATGGTTTTGAAAGCTTGTTTGACGGATTAAAGGACAGTTGTAATGTTTTCTTTTGTGAAACGGGCTATCGTCTTGCTTGCAAAACTAGCGGCGTCATGAATCATGAAAATGGTTTGAAATTAATTGCTAAATATGCAGATATTCTTGGTCTGGCAACAAAGACTGGAATTCAGCTTCCTGAAACTGCTCCTCAGGTTTCAGACTATAATGCACTTGCTTCCTCCATTGGACAGGGAACTCATGCGTATACTTCCCTGAACCTGGCTCGATATTTATCCACAATTTCCAATCGAGGAACGGTATATGACACTTCTGTAATTTTAAAAACGGTCAATGCAGATGGCTCTGATGAGCATATGATTGAACCTGTTATTTATAAGCATACAGATATTGATAATTATTACTGGAATCTTTTGGAACATGGTATGTCAGATGCTGTAAATGTGTTCTTCGGTGAACTTGGAAAGAATCTTCCGGTTACGATTTATGGTAAATCCGGAACTGCACAGGAAGATAAAACCA
>JAZUHV010000081.1:0-8102 GCA_045641925.1 Butyrivibrio sp. | reverse complement strand
TATATTATTACTTGTAACCCCCCAATACATTATATAGTTTTACTACACCCCATAAGAAACAAAATACCTTCTCCGAAAAAGGACTGCTACCCCGCAGTCCTTTTTCACTACCCGCAGGTAAGTTTGCTTGCGTCAGCATTTATTTATCGGTATAATGTTAGTCAATGGATTGGATCGAGGTGTCCCTATGGAAATCATCAGAAATACAGAAAATATGTCTTTTTTTGAAAAGACTTTTTATTATCTTTTAAATGTCAGACCGGTCATGAATTCTCGTGGCCTGTTCCATGATGCAACTGAACAATTTCGTATTCCTTGTGAACCGCAGAAAAACTCAGAGGTAACCCTGAAATTTCGAACTGTGCGCAGTAATACGGACCGTGTGACACTGGTCTTCAATGATGAGCGCATTGAAATGAAAAAGACCTCCAGAGATTCAAAATTCGACTATTATACTGCGACGGTTATGGTCGGTGAGAATGTCTGCCGCTATTACTTTGAGGTGGCGCTGGGCCGTACCGTGTTGTATTACACGCAGTTAGGTCCAATGGGCGATTTGAATCAGGACTATAACTTCGTGATTAATCCGGGCTTTACAACACCTGAATGGGTGCGCGGCGCGGTTATGTATCAGATTTATGTAGACCGTTTTTTTAATGGTGACCCGTCCAATGACGTGGTAAATGATGAGTATAATTATATTGGCGAGCATGTGAAGCATGTGGATAATTGGAGCAAATACCCTGCGACAATGGGCGTTCGCGAGTTTTATGGTGGCGATTTGCTGGGTGTTATGCAGAAATTGGATTATCTGCAGGATTTGGGTGTTCAGGTTATTTATTTTAACCCGTTGTTTGTATCCCCATCCAATCATAAATATGACATTCAGGATTATGACTATATTGACCCACACTTTGGACGTATTGTGGAAGATGGCGGAGAGGTTCTGCCAGAGGGCGTTTGGGACAATTCGCAGGCTAGTAAATATATTCAGCGAGTTACCAATCTGCGAAATCTGGAAGCTTCCAATGAACTTTTTGCGGAACTGGTAGCGGAATGCCACAGACGTGGAATGAAGGTTATCATCGATGGTGTATTTAACCACTGCGGTTCGTTTAACAAGTGGCTCGATCGTGAGCGCATTTATGAAAATGCTGCGGATTTCGAAAAGGGCGCCTATGTGGATGCACAGAGCCCTTATCATGATTTCTTCCAGTTTAACGATCCGAATGCATGGCCATACAATCATACCTATAATGGCTGGTGGGGCCATGATACCCTTCCTAAGCTGAATTATGAAGGTTCCCAGAAGTTGGAGGAATATATTTTAAATATCGGACGCAAGTGGGTTTCCCCTCCTTACAATGTGGACGGCTGGCGTCTGGATGTGGCCGCGGATTTGGGCTTTTCCGGTGAATATAATCATCAGTTCTGGAAGAAATTCCGCCAGGCAGTAAAGGGGGCCAATCCGAATGCAGTTATTTTGGCAGAGCATTATGGGGACCCGAATTCCTGGCTACAGGGTGATGAGTGGGATACCATTATGAATTATGATGCATTTATGGAACCGCTTACCTGGTTTCTGACCGGTGTGGATAAGCACAGTGATTCCTTCCGAGAGGATAAAATTGGCAATCCGGCTTATTTCTTTGATTCCATGCGTCATAATATGTCCCGTATGGGCGGTTCTCCGGTTCGTATTTCCATGAATGAATTGTCTAACCATGATCATTCCAGATTCTTAACCAGAACTAATCGTACGGTTGGACGTACAGAGTCCCGTGGTCCACGTGCTGCAGAGATGGGCATTAATAAGGCAGTACTACGTGAGGCGGTAATTGTGCAAATGACCTGGCCGGGTGCACCGACCATTTATTACGGGGATGAGGCAGGCCTTTGCGGCTGGACCGATCCGGATAACCGCCGTACCTTCCCTTGGGGTGAAGAGGACTGGGATTTGATCAATTTCCATAAGGAGGTCATTCGTGCTCACAAGAACTGCGGCGCACTTTTGGATGGCTCCTATAAGAGTCTGTATGGGGATTATAATGTGATTGCCTACGGACGCTTTAAGAAGGATTCTCAGGCAATTACCGTGGTGAATAATAATGATTCCGAACGTACCATCTCTTTGGACGTTTGGGAGTGCGGTATTATGGACTATAAAAACCTGCGCAGGGCAATACTTTCTACGGCAGAGGGATTTGTTACGAATGATGCGGAATTTACCGTGGAAAATGGCAAGGTTATCCTGCACTTACCACCATTAAGCGCCATGATTCTGGTATCGCAATAAATTTTGGCATTACTTGAAAAAGCATAGCGTTTTTTGGTATAATAAATTGCTATGGAACAAATTAGAGACCTTACAAAAAGGCTGATTGCCAACAGCTTTAAGGAGCTGCTCATAGTCATGCCTTTTGAGAAAATTACAATTAAAGTGATTACGGATCATGCCAATGTGATTCGTCCGACCTTCTATAATCATTTCCATGACAAATACGAGATGATGGAGTGGATTCTTTTGGACGAAGTATTGGAACCGGCAAAGGAACTGATTAGAAATGGTCAGTCGGCAGATGCCATCCATCACATTTTTGTACGTTTCGGAGAAGAACGTGCATTTTATAAAAAGGCATTTGAGGTGACCGGCCAAAACGGTTTTGCAGAAACTCTTTCAGAACTGATTCCTCAGATTCTTTTGGAGGTTTGGGGCGATTCAGAGCCGGAGCTTGAGAACAACGTACTCTCCAAAGATTTGATGGCACGCTATTATGCAGCTGGCCTGATTACATTACTTCGGAAAGAGGTAAACAGTACGGAAGATACGCCAATCAGTCACTTTACCGAAGCCTATACTTATTTGGCAACACATACATTATTTGATTTAATGTAACGAATTTTAGCCTCGGACTACATTTCCTGACATTTGTAGTCCGGGGCTACATTTTTGCCTTTTTGTATATGGCACATTCCAAAAAACTCCTATAAAATGACCGAGTAAGATAGAGATAGTGAAGGATTTCACAATCTTTTAAGGAGAAATATGAATCCAACAATTTTTCTAATCCTGGCAGGACTTGGTTTATCGTTTGACGTTTTATCCATCGCGGTAGCGCAGGGTAGTGTGCTGGGAAATGTCGTTGCTAAAAAAATGGTATTAATGTGTTTGATTGTCTGCGGCTGGCAGGCGATTGCCTGTGGAATGGGCTACTGCTTATCTATTCCAATTGCAATCGAAACCCTGACACCGGAAGCGCAGGGGCTTTGGAGCCTGATTGCGGCGGTCATCTTCATTGCAGAGGGTGGTATCAAGCTTTACATTATCCATCATAAAAAAGAAGTGGAAGAGGAACGCCAGGAAATTAATTTTGGCAAGATTTGCGGTATCGCAGCCTCCACCAGTATCTATACCTTCTTTGCAGGCTTCGCCTGTGGCGTTTTAATGGTTAGCACCGTCGGACTGGGCATTATGATTTGTGTGCTGACAATTGTATTGGTGATCATCGGCGTATATGTCGGATATAACAATGGTGATTTGCATAAAGGTGTGTATCGTTCCGGCGGTATCGTTTTAATTATTGCCGGTGCGCTAGTGATTATTAACTACGCAACACATTTGGTTGTGTAGAAGTGGAGGGGATGAGGATGAGAAGAGCATTTGCCAGATTATGTTACAATCTGCTTCACTTTTTTACAATCTGTGCCTTTCGACCACGGATAACCTTTATGAATCCTGAGCGTAAGTCCAGAAAATATGAAGGCCCGATTATCTTTGTAGGGAATCATACCAGCCATAGCGATGGAACCATGACAAGCTTTCTGCTTCGCAAAAGCAGGGCCTGGATTATGGTAGCTAAAGATTGGTATGAGCAGCCAAAGTTCAATTGGTTTTTACGCTATGCGAACGCTATACCAACGGAGCGCTTCGGAACGGATACAGGTTGGCTGAGAGATGCTTCTAAGGTTTTAAAGGATAAGGGCACCGTCATTATGTTTCCGGAAGGAAAGACAAACAAAACGGAACCGCTTCCAGATGAATTTAAATCCGGCTTTGTAATGTTAGCGATGATGACCGGCGCCAAAATCGTTCCGTTTGCCATTGATGGTAAGTATTACAAGGTATTTGGTCCAAGACAGCATTTGATTCTCGGTGAGCCTACTGAGCTGAGCACTGAGGGTAAGGCAATGAAGCCTGAATATATGAATGCAGAAGCAGAACGCTTCCGCCAGATGATTATTTCTATGAGACAGGAAAAAGGAGCATTAAAAGCATGATTTACGAGAAGTTAATCGAAATTTTTGGAAATGTTATCCCAGAGGTGGATTCTGAAGAAATCACCAGAGAAAGCAATTTGATGGAGGATTTAGGGCTGAACTCTTTGACAATGATGTTATTGGCTGTATCCATCGAGGATGAATTTGATATTCAGTTTGAGGGTGCGGATAACCTAGAGACCGTTCAGGATGTTGTGAATTTCATTTCTGAAAAGTCTGGTTTGGATGACTAGTAAAGGACAATCTATGAAAATCCTTATGATCAACGGCAGCCTGAAGGGCGAGAGAAGCCATTCATGGATGGTTGCCAACCAATTTGTAGAGGGTGTTACAGAAGCCTGCGAGGATGCGCAGGTAACCCGTATGGATTTAGGAAGCATGCGTATAGAGCATTGTACCGGATGCTTCTGTTGCTGGAAAGTGACACCGGGTCAATGTGCCATCAAAGATGATATGGAACAGATTCGCGCTGCCTGGCTGGAAAGCGATATGATTATCTTGTCCTTCCCACTGTATTTCTTTGGAATTCCATCCAAGATGAAGGCAATGTTAGACCGTATGCTGCCATTTAAGTTTCCGTATGCAGGACGCAGCTGGTCCGAAGAACAGCCGGTTATTTTGGATAATCGATATGATTTTAGTGAGAAGAAGATTGTGCTTGTGAGTACCTGTGCACACGCCTCTTCGGAGCATGTATATGAATCCGTTACCAAGGAGTTTGACCTTGCCTGGGGACCGGGTTCATATGATACCATATTCTGTCCACATGGCGAGATTCTGGAATTAGAGCAGATGAAGCCGATTCTTGGCATGTATTTAAAAAAGGTTAAGGCTGCCGGTGCAGAATTGGTAACCAACTGTCATCTTTCAGAAGAAACCACCAAGAAGGTGTGCGCGCCATTGGTTCCGGTTCGTGCTGTTGAGAAAATGATGACAGGATATTGGCAGAATTTGTTAAACGAATAAGCCATTGTGAAAGAGAAAATGATGAGCATAAATTATCAAGCAGAGCAAACAGAATATTTCACCAGACTGATTGAGCCAAGCATTTTGGAAAGGCTTCCATTGTATGAAACCTTCTGTGGTCTTTTGGAAATGTGCAAAAGCACCTACTATGATACACCGGCGATCAGCGACATGGTTACCACCATCACCTATGGTGAATTGTATGACCGCGCTGCCTGCCGCAGACAGTTCCTGTATGAGGAGGGCTTTCAAAAGGGCGATATTATTGCTGTTTTAGCACCAAATTCCATGTATTCCATGGAACTTTATATGGCCATTCCTACTGCAGGCTGCACCATCATTATGTTACCGGCCGCAGAGCATGCGATTGACCATGACTGCCTGGCAAAGCTTATTCAGAAGTTTGATATTAAGGGATTGTTCATCAATCCAGAATATAAAGAGGTAGCGAAGGGACAGGCTACCAAGGTATATGACATTCATGATACCGCAACCACACCAGGTCCTATGGCAGAGGTGAAGGGTGATGATACCGCCGTCATTTGCTTTTCTGTAAATGACGATCCGGCGAATCCATACGGTGCAATGCTTTCTCATAAGGCCATTATGAGAGCTGCACACAATGGCTTGTTTATCCCGGGCCGCACCTATGGACAAACAACGGTCGCAATTCTTCCGCTGAGCCATGTATTTGGTGCGATTCGTGGATTATTAACCTGCATTTATACAGGTGCATTGGTTTATGCCTGCGAAGATATGAGCAATATCATTTTTGATATTCCAAAGATGAAACCGACCATCCTGACACTGGTTCCGGGACTTGCGGAGATGATCCTCGCAGTCGCAAAGATTAAGGGAACTGAATTTTTGGATGGCATTGAAACCATTATTTGCGGCGGTGCCTATTGCCAGCCAAGACTGGTGAAGCAGGCGAAGGAATACGGGATTGACCTGTTAGTCGGTTATGGAATGACCGAGGCTGCCAATATTGTGTCCGGCAATGTGGATACGCAAACGGTTCCGGATTCCATCGGAAAGGTGTACCCAGGCACGGAGGTGCGCATTGTGGATGGCGAAATTCAGGTGCGCGGTGATGTGGTAATGAAGGGATACTATAAAGACCCGGAAAGAACCGCACAGGTAATTTTGGAGGATGGCTGGTTAGCCACTGGTGACTTGGGCGAGTTTGATGAAAACGGATATCTGCATATTACAGGACTTCGTAAGAATTTAATCATCCTTCCAAATGGAGAAAATATTTCCCCTGAGGATTTACGCCGCGAGTATAAAAGGATTGACGGCGTAGCAGATTGCCGTGTATACGAGGACTCCTTACGAGGACGTCCAATCATGACAATTGAGATTTTCCCAGAAATGAGTTATTATATTGAGGGTATGCGCCAAGAAGGACTGAATACAGAACTGCCACTTTCCGATGATGCTAGAAAATATATCGAAAAGGATATGAAGGCTCGCGTGAAGCAGTTTGCAGATAATTGCCTGCCGACCTACAAGGCGGTTACAAAGACAGTGATTACGGATCAGCCAATCAATCATAGCGTGGGCGACCGCTTATTCACGATAGAGTATTAGTTAGAAAAGGTTATACATAAACCTATCTATATATAACATTTTTTATCATGCAAAGGAGAAACAAAATGGACGCAAAGCAGACAGAAATCGCAGAGAAGATTAAGGGAATCTTAGTAGATAGCTTAAGAATTCCTGCTGAGGAACTTGATTACGATGTAGAGCTTTTCGGAGATGGAATCGGTCTTGATTCTATCGACTCTCTTGAGATTATTGCCGGCATCGATCAGGAATTCGGTGTACAGATGACTGGTGTTGCTAAGGAACACTTCTTCAACATCGCTGCACTCAGCAAGTACGTTATGGAGCACTTAGAGGCTTAATTTCGAATTCAAACGCGATATATCACATGTGCCTGACGGGGAAGGTTCCCTTGTCGGGCTTGTGATATGCTATTGACTATTATTACGAACAAAACTCGGCAGAGTTCGCCGAGATGACATATATCAGAAACTCCGGTGATAACCGGAAGAATGGGGAATTCAAATGAATAATTCAAAAAGAGTAGTCGTTACCGGTATGGGCTTAATTAATGCCATCGGTGACACCGTAGAAGAAAGCTTTAACAACGTTGTTAATGGCGTAAATGGAATCAAGGAAGTATCCTCCATGGATACATCTGCCTGCTATTCACACATGGGTGCAGAAGTCAGAGCGGACTTTCCTGTAGACGGCGGCGAGGATGCGGATCGCATGGACCGTGTATCCCTTCTGGCAGTTAAGGCTGCAAGAGAAGCTTTAGAGGATTCTAAACTGGTTGTAAACGATGAGAATGCTGACAGGGTCGGTGTAATTTTCGGCTCCTGCGTAGGTGGTGCAATTTCCATCCAGAAGTTCTTTACAGAGAAAGAACAGGGCTTGGAAACGGATGCAACCGATATTGTTAAGATGCCAATCGGTGCTATTGCTAATAACATTGCTAAGATTGCAGGTGTAAAGGGCGTTGTTACAAATGTGGGTAACGCATGTGCAGCTTCCACCATTTCTATCAAATATGCTTCCGATTTGATTCGCGAGGGCGTTGGCGATGCTTTTATTGTTGGTGGATCCGATTCCTTCTCTGCATTGGCTTTCGGTGGTTTCATTGCGCTTCATGCAATTGATGTAGAGCCATGTCATCCATTGAACCGTTATACCGGTATTACCCTTGGTGAGGGTGCCGGCGTTTTGATTGTAGAATCCTATGAGCATGCAGTTGCCCGTGGTGCTCATATTTATTGTGATGTTTTGGGTGGTGGTATTTCTTCGGATGCACACCATATTACTGC
>JAZUHV010000080.1:0-7221 GCA_045641925.1 Butyrivibrio sp. | reverse complement strand
AGTGCTTTTGGTTTCTCCGATTCATTTGGGAGAGGAAGTATGGCGCACGGAGTTTGACCCAGAGTTTGATTGCCATTCGGTTCAGGTTTCTAAAGAACTGAAACTGGAATATGAAAAAATCTCAAGAAATAAAACGGTTCATTTTCTGGCTGCAGCAGATTTGGTGATGCCAAGTGCTGCGGATCAGGAGCATTTAAATGAACAGGGACATCGTGTCTTGGCGGATGCGATTTACCGTTGTGTTCATCCGTTGCTTTTGCCTTGTGCATAATTGGGAAAGTTATTGATAATTTCTAGGAAATTCGATACAATAGACTGAGATATTTGAACAGTCTGTGGAGGAGAAAATTCTTGAATACCATTTACCTAATTGTTGCCATAGCAAGTGTAATCCAGATTGTCTTATTTGCAATTATGTCAGATAAAAAGGCAAGGTTTTACAGTGCAACTTTCTTTGTTTTTTCCGCAATTTCCAATATTGGTCTTTATATATTATCCACGTCAACGGACTTGGGCGAAGCAGTCTTAGCACATAAAATTTATATGCTGGGGTCTGCTTTTTTGCCGTTAGTTACCCTGTTTATTATTTTAGAGATGGCGAAAATCAATCTGCATAAGATTACCCGCGTGGCTTTGATTTCGCTAGCGGTATTTGTGTACTGTCTGATTTTGACAATGGGGAAGACCAATTGGTATGCACGTGAGCTGGAACTGATTGATATCGGTGATGGTGCACACATCCTGAAGATTGTACCATCGTGGGGACAGTTTGTATTTGTTGGCTCCATGTATCTATATGCGGGAGCAACCATTGCAGGTGTTATTTTCGCACTGATAAAAAAACGTCAGGTGCCTGTATTGAACCTGATTTTTATGACGGCAATTTATATTTCTCAGTTTGCATTCAATGCCTTTGGCCGCGGACTGTTCGGTCCATTGGATATTGCATCCATTCAAAAGGTAATTGCTAATTTTGTATTCTTAATCGTAATTTACCGTATGCCTCTTTACGATACCGATGAGGCGCTTCTAGTCTCCAATGCAAAGCGCACGGATGTCGCTTACATCCTGATTGACAAGTCCATGCGGTTTATGGGATGTTCGCCTATTGCAAAGGATTTTATTCCGGCAATCAGCACATTGAAGGTGGATTTGCATTTTAAGCCAAACACAGCGGAATTGGCAAAAATCTATCAGTGGGTCAAGGAATATGATCCTGAGAAGAATGTGATTCGTGAATTGCAGTGCAATGGGATGGATTTGCTGGTCAATATTCAGTACCTGTATCATGAAAACATCAAGAGAGGTTATATTGTTTCCGTCATGGATGATCATATGCGTCAGGAACAGATTCGTATGATTCATACAATGTCCGAAAATAAGTCCAAATTCCTTTCCAATGTATCTCATGAAATTCGTACTCCGGTTAACTCTGTACTGGGTATGAATGAAATGATTCTTCGTGAGTCCAATGATCCACAAATTTTGGATTATGCAAGCTGTATTGATGCTTCCGGAAAAACGTTATTGGCACTTATTAATGATATTTTGGATATGTCCCGTATAGAAGCTGGAAAGCTGGTGCTTCAGCCAATGGAATACTCCCTAAAGGATATGATATTGGAAATCGAGCGTATGTTAAATCCACTTGTGGCAGAGAAGAAACTGAATTTCTATATTCACTTAAATGAATCCATTCCTGACAAATTGTATGGAGATGGTGCCCGAATCAAGCAGATGCTGGTAAATTTGTTAACAAATGCGGTGAAATATACGGATACCGGTTCTGTGACATTTGCCATTGATGGCCTGATGGAAAATGACGAAATTGCGTTGGATTTTCGTGTAATTGACAGTGGTCGAGGCATCAAAGAAGAGGATATACCATACCTTTTCACTGCTTATGAACGTGTGGATGAGGCAAAGAACCGAGGCATTATTGGTACGGGACTTGGCCTTTCCATTACAAAGCGTTTTGCAGATATGATGGGCGGCACTATTTTGGTGGAAAGCGAATATGGCAAGGGCTCTGTATTTATTTTAAAGGTGTCTCAGGCTGTAAAGAGTAATGAACCAGTTGGCAGCTTGAAAGAAAAGAAGGAAGCACCGGTTAAGGCAAAGTCCGCGGAGAGCTTTCACGCACCTACGGCACGCATTTTGTCCGTTGATGATGTCATTGTTAATCAGAAGGTTATTGTGAGCCTTTTAAAACGTACACAGGTGCAGGTGGATACGGCTGGAAGCGGTAAGGAATGTATTGATAAGCTGAAAGAAAATACCTATGATTTGGTATTGCTGGATCATATGATGCCGGAGATGGACGGCGTGGAAACGCTGCATGTGATTCGCGATGAAAAAATAGCAGAGGGTACGCCAATCATTGCGCTGACTGCGAATGCAGTTGGGGATGCCAAGTCTGAATATTTGGGCCTTGGCTTTGATGGATATCTTTCCAAACCGATTGTAGTTGCTGCATTGGAACAGGCTTTGATAGAATTTTTACCAGATGAAAAGGTTGAAATGCTCGGTGAGTAGCGTAAGAAATATATAAAAAAATAAAGGAGTATCGAGATGATTAGAATCAGACCATACAAGAGCTGCGATGCGGCGAAGATTGTTCAGTGGGTTCAGGACGAAGAAATATTTCATAAGTGGGGTGGCGACCGATTTGGAAGTTTCCCAATTACCAGTACGCATATGCACGCGAAATATCGTGAAGATAACGGAGACTGTATTCAGCAGGATAATTTCTACCCTGTTGTAGCTTTAGACGGAGAGGAAGTTGTGGGACATTTTATTATGCGTTACATTCATAATGACCCGCTTTATATGCGATTCGGATGGGCTGTCATTGACAATACAAAGCGTGGCAAGGGCTATGGCCGAGAGATGCTCACGCTTGGACTAAAGGTTGCCTTTGAAATCATGCGTGTTAATGTTGCAACCATTGGTGTGTTTGAAAATAATCCTCAGGCAATTGCCTGCTATAAGTCCGTAGGCTTCCATGAATATGAAGGGAGCGAACCGGAGTCTGCAATTGTTATGGGTGAAACCTGGAACATCACTGAACTGCGGATTACAAAGGAAGAATACGAAGCAAAATATTGCGCAAAATAACAAAACATATTTTATTTACTAGGAGGAAATGAAAATGGCAAAATGGGTTTGTCCGGTATGCGGATATATTCATGAGGGAGACAATCCACCAGCGGAGTGTCCGACCTGTCATGTAAGTGGTGAAAAGTTTATTAAACAGGAAGGTGAGCTGAAGCTTGCTGCAGAGCATGGCTATGGTGTATATGCAAGCACCGTTAAAAACAATGCAGCAATTAGTGAAGAAGATAAGAAATTCATCTATGAGCAGCTGATGGCGAACTTCCGCGGTGAATGCTCAGAGGTTGGCATGTACCTTTGCATGGCACGCATTGCCCATAGGGAAGGTTATCCAGAGATTGGTCTTTATTGGGAAAAAGCAGCTTATGAGGAAGCAGAGCATGCCGCAAAATTTGCAGAGATTCTGGGTGAGGACCTAGAGTCAAATATGAAGGCTTCCACGAAGGAAAACCTGAAGTGGAGAGTGGACTGCGAATTTGGTGCAACACAGGGTAAATTTGATCTCTCTGAGTGCTGCAGAAAGAATGGCGCAGATGCCATTGCTGATACCGTGATGGAGATGGCCAAGGATGAGGCGCGTCATGGCAAGGCACTTAAGGGAATGCTTGAGAGATATTTCGGATAATTCAAGACAATGAAAATACTGTAAGAAAAGGATTTTTTCTTGAATTATACAACATTTTCTGCTAAATTAAGAAGAACGCGTTAACGCGAAAAAAATTAGGAGGAAACAACCATGTTTTGTACTAAATGTGGCGCAAAGCTTGAAGACGGAGCTATTTTTTGTACTTCATGCGGCGCAAAATTTGAGACTGAGACACCGGCATTGGAGCCTCAGGAAACACCAGCTATGGAAACTCCGGTAGCACCGGTTGCTCCTGCAGCACCTGTTGAGCAGGTTCAGAATGTTGCTCCTCAGGCAACTGAGCCAGTAGCTCCACAGCCTGTAAAGGAAAAGAAGCCTATTAACAAGAAGATTTTTCTTTTTGGTGGAATTGGACTGGGTGCAGCCTTACTCATTGCAGCAGTTATTATCATTGTTGTGAATGTTGTAAAGAATTCTAACAAGCAGCAGGGCTTTGTCTATTATTCAGAGGGTTCTTATTACTTTATGAATAGTGATAAAGATAAGAAGGATGCCGAGATCGATGATAGTAGAAATTACTTATTCTACGATATCTATAACTGGGTAAAATACAGCTCAGATGGAAAGTATGTTTACTTTTTTACAAAGTATGACAGCGATTCTACCGGAAACCTGAATCGTATTCAGACCAGCAAATTAAAGAAGGGTGTTAACCTTGAAAAGTTTGTTGAAGAGATTGATACCAATGTGAGTGCTTATTTCTCAGAAGTGGATAAGGGCCTTATTTACAGAAAGAATTCGGACCTTTATTTCTACAACAATAAGGATTCTGAGAAGATTGCAAAGGATGTTGTCAACTATCGTACGGATGGCAAGAATGTAATTTTCACTCAGTATAATGATGACGGAACCAGGAATCTCTATGCGATTTCTTTAAATGATACTGAAAACAAAGAAAAATTGCTTAGCTCCGTGGATGATTTCTACACCACAAAGGATTTCTCTAGTTTTTATGCAACCCGCTCCAATGAGAATGGAAGCGATGTATATAGTGTCGGCATTGGCAAGGACGCAGAAAAATTATTCACCTGCGAGAATCTAGTAGGTTTCTTTAATGAGTCAT
Source organism: Butyrivibrio sp. (assembly GCA_045641925.1). Lineage (GTDB taxonomy): Bacteria > Bacillota > Clostridia > Lachnospirales > Lachnospiraceae > Eshraghiella. The sequence continues at coordinate 2,398 of JAZUHV010000080.1, read as the reverse complement.
TTGTCTATACCAAGAAAGACAAGACTGTAACCCTTTATGAATTCGTAAAGGATGATTTGGTTTCAGCAGATTCAAATGTTGTTAGCCCGGATACTGATGATTATCAGACTCCTGTATATTCTTACAAGAAAATTAGTGCGGATTACGAACTTGAAGATGGTGAGGAATTCGTTGGTACATGTACGAATCCAGTACGTTACATCCAGGATGATTACTGGTGGTCTTATGACGAGTCTATTGAATGGGCTATGTCAAATGATGATGATTATGCTGCTGATTATGAGGCATTCTACAATAAGTATGCCAGCAAAGAGAACGCAGATGGTTATTTCACTTTAACTGATGAAGCTTTAAAGGATATCAAGGCATTAGCTAAGAAGACCGGTGGTGCAAAGAACTGGAAGGAACTTTGCAGAGTTAAGTATGTTTACTACTACGACACTGACTGGGATTCTTATTATGCTGACCGCGACAAGTGGTATGAGGCAGAGAGTCGTAATTCCTTAAGAGAAGAGCTGAAGGACCCAGAAAATGGTTATGATGTATCTTCTATCTGCGCTTGGAAGAGTGGAGAAGAAACTGTATTAAAGTCTGATGTGGTTTCTTACAGATATTGTTCTGGAGCCCTTTGCTTTAATACCCTGGATGCTATCGATGTTCAGTTAGATATTCGTAATATCGGCTGGGCAGGTGAAGTAAAATCTTACTTCTATTTAGATATGTCAAAGCAGAATAGCATTCTTCTTTTCAATGATAATAGCATTGTAAAGATCAGTAGCAGCGCTGCGGATTCCCTTAATGAGTGGGTTAACGAGAAGGGAAGAGATGCTAATTTGTCTGTAACAAAGGACAAACTGATTTTGAAAGATGACAGCCATATTATGGTAGCGAATATCGAAAATGGAGAAGTAGGAAAGTTTAACGAGGAAATGGAAGATGTTAGATTCAGCCTCGCAAATGATGAAGGCTTCTACTACTTCGACGAGCTCTACTATGAAGGTGGAAATACTTTTGGTAACCTTTGCTATTACAACTTTGCTGATGGCTCTAAAAAGGTGCTTAGCAAAAATATCTATGTAAGAGAAGTTGTTCTTTATGAGGATGGTTCTGTGCTGGCTGCTAAGGATGTTTCCTATGATTCTAACAGTTTAACTGGATATAAGGGTGATTTCTATCTGTTTACCAAAGATGGAGAAAGCACAAAGGTTGCAACGGATGCTTACTTTATCAACAGAGTAGACAAGAAGAATATTCTTTACTTAAATGACAGCGACTTGTATAAGTTCAATGGCAAAGAGTCAAAGAAGCTTCGTTCCGATGTATACTACTACTGGTTAGAGACAGAATACCCTATTGAGTACAACTTGGGTACTTACTAATTATCTATTTTAAAGAAATGGAAGCGCACCTCGTTAAGGGGTGCGCTTTTAAAAACTCGGGGGATAAGATGCAAGAACGTTTTTCAAGAACGGAACTATTATTGGGCGAGGAAGCAATGCGTCGTCTGCAAAGTGCACGTGTGGCTATTTTTGGCGTTGGCGGCGTTGGTGGTTATGTGGTCGAAGCTCTTGCCAGAAGTGGCGTGGGTACTCTGGATTTAATTGATAACGACGTGGTTAGTGAATCCAATATCAATCGCCAGATTATTGCCACTACAAAGACAATTGGCCAAAGTAAGGTGGAGGTGGCAAAGGAACGTATACTGGATATAAATCCAGATGCAATTGTTCATGCACATCGGGTGTTTTTTCTTCCGGAAACGCAGTCGCAATTTGACTTCACAGAGTATGATTATGTAGTGGATGCAATCGATACCGTGACTGGGAAAATTGCATTAATTATGCAGGCAAAGGAGGCAAAGACCCCAATTATTAGTAGCATGGGAGCGGGAAACAAAATGAACCCAGCCATGTTTGAGGTTGCGGATATATATAAAACTGATGTCTGCCCATTAGCAAAGGTTATGCGTTACGAGTTAAAAAAACGAAATGTGAAACACCTAAAGGTGGTTTATTCAAAAGAAGTACCGATGAAACCGAATGGCCCGGTGGATGCAAAGACGAAAAAGGCCATACCGGGAAGCAATGCGTTTGTTCCGTCCACGGTGGGGTTGATTATCGCCAGTGAGGTTATAAAGGACTTAATTGCAAAACCAAAAGAATAAGGCTATTAATTATTTGGCACTGCTTGCCGAAATATAAGGTGAAAGACAAATTCACCTACAGCAAGCGGTGCCATTGCTTCGTTATATGGTTGATTTATACATGCAATTGTGTGACGATTGGGCGAGTAACTCGATGGTGAAAGGAAGGAAATTAAATGAATAAAGAAGAGTAGAAAGCTCCTGCCAAATAAATCTGCAGGAGCTTTCGATTTGTTCTTGAAATTAGGACTTTTT
>JAZUHV010000079.1:0-2443 GCA_045641925.1 Butyrivibrio sp. | reverse complement strand
TTTACCGTATCTACAAGGAGCATCTTACCTGGACGAAGTCTGTCTTTCACCTTAATGTTGGCTGGATCAATATCCAATACCCCTACTTCAGAAGAAAGAACAAGGTAATCATCATTCGTAATGTAGTAACGGGATGGTCTTAAACCATTACGGTCCAAAACAGCGCCCATTTGATCACCATCGGTGAACAAAATGGAAGCAGGGCCGTCCCATGGCTCCATCATGGTTGCGTAATATTGATAGAAATCATGCTTCTCCAAACCGATAAGCTTATTATTTGCCCATGGTTCAGGAATCGTAATCATAACTGCTAATGGTAAATCCATACCGGACATTACCAAAAATTCCAAGGTGTTGTCTAACTTAGCAGAATCGGAGCCATCTGGATTAACTACAGGAATTACCTTATGCATATTACCATGGAAGTACTTGCTTTCCATGTTTTCCTCGCGGGCAAGCATATTATCCGCATTACCCTTGATGGTATTAATTTCACCATTGTGAACGATAAATCTGTAAGGATGTGCACGCTTCCAGCTTGGATTTGTATTGGTAGAGAAGCGGGAATGAACTAACGCGATAGCGGATTCATAGTCGGCGCTTACCAAATCATTAAAGAAGGTGCGAAGCTGCCCAACTAAGAACATTCCCTTATATACGATGGTTCTGGAAGATAAGGAAACCACATAGGTATCATCATTGGACTGTTCAAACACCTTTCTTAAGATATAAAGGCGACGGTCAAACGGCAGTCCCTGCTCGCAGTCAGAAGGTCTGGCAATAAAGCCCTGATAAATGCCAGGCATTACATCAATCGCCTTGCTACCTAAAACCTGTGGGCTGGTTGGGACCTCTCTCCATCCCAAAAATTCCAAGCCTTCTTTCTTCGCAATGATTTCAAACATCTTCATTGCCTGTTTTCTCTTTAATTCATCCTGCGGGAAGAAGAACATACCAATTCCGTAATCTCTCTCCGCACCAATTTGAATTCCAATGGACTTGCAGGCCTTCGCAAAGAACTTATGTGAAATCTGAGTCATGATGCCAACACCATCACCGGTCTTTCCCTCTGCGTCCTTACCTGCACGATGTTCCAGGTTCTCAACGATACTTAATGCATTCTCGACGGTCTTATGCGTCTTACGACCTTTAATGTTCACGATGGCGCCGATACCACAGTTGTCGTGCTCAAAGCTTTCATCATATAAAGCCGGTTTCTTCTGTTCCTGTTCGTTCATACACTTCTTCCTTTCGTCTTCTAGTTTATACAATTCCTCAAATTGTAAAAATCGGAAATATCGAATTTAGTTTTAAACACTATATTCCTTTAACCCAATAAAGTAAATGTGCAAAATCGGAAATATTGTCTGACTATTTGACTTTTCGCATTAAAATATATTATTGTCTGACAATATATTAATTTTTATGTGCTATTTTCACGGTTTTATTACACAAAAAAGCGATTCCCGAAGGAATCGCCCTTTTTATTCCGTTTCCGATTTATTCAATTTGTTTATTTAGTCCTGATAATAACGCTTCAAAACGTCTTCAGCCTTCTTTAAATGAATGTTAAAGCCCATATCCTTTGAAGCAATCTCTTTGGAATCATAAATGAATGGTGACCAATCCCACCAGAAATAGCCTGCAAACCAGTCGCGCTTTGTCATAACACGCAGAGACGACTCATAAAAATTTGCCTGCTCGTCCTCGCTCCATGGAAATTCCTTATGCATAAAATCCCAAGGCATCGTTGCGCAGCCCGCTGCGGAACGACAGCCAATCTCCATAAACAGAATTTTCTTTCCCAGTTTTTTGCTAATCCGTTCCAGGTTATCTGCAATCTTCTCCCAAACTGCTTCCATTTCCTCCACAGATGCATTTGCCACCTTTGACACTGGATAATATGCGGAGGTGCCCAAATAATCGATGGCATCATACCATTGTGCCACCTCTTCTTTTCCATGATTCGTATTATAGGTAAGCTTGCCCGTATACACAGCACGCACCTTGGCAATGGTCTCTCTCCATTCCTTCTCACGATGTTCTGTTCCTAACATCTCGCAACCGAGACAGAACATCTCGCATCCGGTATATTCCGCAATTTCTGCATAATGCACCAAGAAGGCACTATAATTCGCAAACCATTTGCACCAGTAAGAATCTTCATTAAACATATTCTCATCCGGAAAATTTATCTGTGCACGCCAAACTCCATCACGACAGTCAATCATCGGTTTTAGGCAAACCTTAATGCCTTTTTCATGAAAATGGCGAATGGCCTCCATGATTTCTAAATCTGCTGCCGTTTCCTTATAATCAAAAAAGATATCCGTGGAAAAATAATGCTCCTGCTTCACAGAGAATGCCAGGCAAACCCAGTTCACGCCAAGGTCCATCAAAAGTTCACGGCTCTTTGCCGCCTCTTCCTTTACCAAAGTTCCTT
>JAZUHV010000078.1:0-11025 GCA_045641925.1 Butyrivibrio sp. | reverse complement strand
CCATACCGACTGCAGTGGAAAGGCCCTGGCCCAAAGAGCCGGAGGACATATCAACACCTGGAATGTGCTTCATATCAGGATGTCCCTGTAAATAAGAACCGGTGTGACGTAAGGTCAGCAAATCCTCAACAGGGAAGTAGCCGCGGTTAGCCAATGCAGAGTAAAGACCCGGTGCGGTATGTCCCTTGGAAAGAACGAAACGATCTCTGTTCTCATCCTTAGGATTCTTTGGGTCAATGTTTAACTCCTCAAAATAAAGATAAGTGAAGAGGTCTGCTGCAGACAAAGATCCACCCGGATGTCCGGCCTTTGCAGCATGTACGCCGGTCACAATGCCTTCACGTACTTTAACAGCCATCTTCTGTAATTCAAGCTTGTTCATACTGGTCTCCTTCATATACTGATAAGATTATTTCATTATACTAGTATTATGCCGTCTGGCAAACACTTTCTTTGTATATTGAATATTATTTCCTATTTTGGACAGATTAATGATCACCCTGTCCATAGTAAGCATTCTTACCATGCTTTCTATTATAATGCTTATCTAAAAGGTACTGCGGAACACGTTCCACATCCCCGTTTAACTGCATCGTGTGATAAGCCATTTCAGCCACATGCTCCATAACTGTTGCATTATAAACTGCCTTATCCGGTGTCTTACCCCAGGCAAACGGTCCATGATTACGTACTAAAATCGCCGGTGTTGCCATTACATCATGGCCCTCAAGGCACTCCACAATCACATCACCGGTGCTCTTCTCATATTCACCATTCACTTCCTCTGCGGTTAACGAACGTGCACAAGGGATGTCCTCATAGAAGTAATCCGCATGCGTGGTTCCTAACGCAGGAATCGCACGACCTGCCTGTGCAAAGGATACTGCCCATGGTGAATGGGTATGTACCACACCACCTATTTCAGGATAAGTACGATACAGCACCAAATGTGTAGCTGTGTCAGAGGATGGCTTGTACTTGCCTTCCACGACCTTACCATTTAAATCCAGCACCACCATATCCTCTGCCTGCATACCATCGTAGTCAACACCACTTGGCTTAATAACCACATAGGTGGTTTCCGGGGTATCGCCACGGCAGATTCCACTGACATTGCCCCAGGTATAAATAACCAGGCCCTGGCGAACCAGTTCCAGGTTTGCCTCCAGTACTTCTTTTTTAAGTTCTTCTAACATACCATCCTACCTTTTCACAAAATGTTTAGCCTTTAACGGAATCAAAGCGCCCGGACGAAGCATGCGCTTCTTAGGATTCTTCGCAATCGCATCATCAATAATCTTCTGTGCACCTGCAACCTCGGTTCCTGCATCCTTACTACGCAATTCATTGATGGCAAGGAACAAATTATCCAACGCCTTTTCCTCTATGCGATAGCCCTTTTCACGGGCATATTCCGTCGCAATGGCCACCAAATCATTCGTCGTATAGCGCTGCAGGGTAATGCGGTAATCAAACATTTCCTCCAGCTCAGGGAAATCTCCGAACAGTTTGCGGATTGCATAATCCTCGCCGGTCAAAATCACTTCCATGTTCTCGGTATCGCCCTGCATGAAATCAATCAAATCCGCTATGGTACGTTGCTCCAGTTTTCCCGCATGTTCAATAATCAGAGTGGTTCCGATTAACTTCTCACGGGTTGCGTCAATGCCACGATGGTTCAGAATCTCCGCCTTGGTCTTTGCAATCTTTAAATTGGTTGCTCCATTGCCCGCATGAATTGCCTTAAACAGATTAATGGCAAAGGCTTCCTTATCCGTGTCATTCTTTCCTAAAATAACGATATTTCCATGTGCGGAGGTACCATCCCTCTTCTCTGCGGATTTCCCGCGAAGAATTTCGACAATCTTCGTCTCCATGCCCTGCATATACAGGTATCGACCAATGTATTTCTTCTGTGCCTCGGACATGATAAAGGATGTTTTTAAATACTTCTTCTCAATTTCATCCTCATCCGGTTCCTCAGTGTTTGCAGGCTCTTCCTCAGTTTCCTCTGCTTTTTCCGGAGCCTCTTCGGTGGCTTCCTCTGCAGTTTCTTCTGCAGAAGCTTCCGTCGATTCCTCCGGCATTTCTTCGGAAGGCTCTTCTGATGCTTCCGTTTCTTCAGCGGGAACATCATTCATATATGCAAACACCTCTGCCTGCAGCTGGCGGGTCAGTTCCTCATTAGCCTCATCCACAGCTTCCTCGACAGTTTCCTCTTCTTCGCTGACATGACTTTCTTCGTCAACGGCTTCTACCACTTCTGCAACTGCATGCTCGATTTCCTCCATTGGCGTTTCCGGCGCAATTGGCATCTGCGGCATAGACGCAACATATTCTAATAAATCGATCTGCCCCTCAATAATTTCTTCCTCAGCAGGCTCCTCCTCGGCAATTTTCTCTTCGGCAGGAATTTCCTCTGCGGGAACATCATCAGCAGGAATGTCTTCTGCAGGAATAGCTTCTACAGGAATATCTTCTGCAGGAATTTCCTCAACAGGAGCTTCCTCTGCTACAGATTCTTCTGGTTCTTGTTCTTCTTCCTTAATATCCGGCTTCAATGGTTCCATTTCGCTACGAATACGATTCCAACGATGTGTATTGATGATAATCTCACGAGTTGGTTCATCGACTTCATCTTCCTTGCCGGTGCTCATCTCTACTACATGAACGCTCTCCGGCTCCGTTGTTGCCACCGATGGTGCCAGGGTAAAGAATACGCCGGTTTCTGGCTGCATTGGTGTCGGCGTTACCGGCACAGCTGGTGTTACAGGTGGCACCACCTCTTCCGTAATTTCCTCCACGTCCTCGAATCCGCCTGCCATCTGGCTAACAACGCGGGCAAGGTCCGTGGTATCATCGCCCCAATCGCTCTCTTCTTCAAATTCCTTGAGCATGGCAGCAACTTCCGGACTCGGCACATAATGGATTTCGTCCTCCGGTGCCAGGGTATTGATTTCATAATCGTCATCGGTATAAGCTTCTTCTGGAAGATCCACCGTGGTTTTTGACTCATTGACAGGTTCCGTTTTCGGTTCCTCTGTAGCAGGTTCTTCCGCCGACTCATCCGGGATTTCTTCCGAAACTTCCTCAGGCTCTTCTGCAATTTCTGCCGAAGGCTCTTCCACCGATTCCTCTTCAGGCTCTTCTTCGGCCCCCTCTGCGACAGGCTCTTCCGCATAATCCAAAGCAGCCAGGTCATCCTCAACCTCTTCCCATTCATCCGCCGCCTCTTCGGTAGTCGGTTGGACAGGCGGGGCCGGCTCCTCCTCACGCTCCATTGGTTTCATCCAGGAATCAGACTGCATTCCCGCATTTTCTTCCTGCATATCCTGCATAATCTCTGCCAGAGAGCGTGCCAATTCTGCCTGAATATTCTGCGTATCATAAATAGAATAGTCCTTTGGCTGTACATCTACGGACTCTGCTGCGTCCTCTGGAGATTCCACATAATCCGGCTGACGATATTCCAAACCAGCCTCTCGGTAATCTAACATCTTCGTCAGTTTTTCTTCCTGAGACTTGGTCAGCTCCGCATATTTTCTCTTTAAGAGCAATGCCTTTTCCACATACTCGCCGTCATTGAACCAAAGAATTAAGTCATCACATTCGTTCACACAGGCATCGATACGACCAACCTTGGCATATAATTGTGCCAATTCCAGTTCATACCGGTCCTCTGGTTCATTGGACTTAAATTCCTCCAGCACCTCAATCAGTTTTTCGTCCGATGCGCCCTTGGCCTTATATAATTCGTACATCAGCACATAGCGGCCGGAATCATGCGGTGCCAGTTCGATGAATTCGCTGTAAAGATCCTCCGCCTCTTCCATATCGCCAATGGCAATGGAAAGTTCGGTCATCTTATAGACCAGGCGACGACCGCCCAGATTGCGATTGTATGCGTAAATGCAAATGTCGCGGGCATCCTTCAAGCGTCCTGCGCCTTCATAAATTTCTGCGCCCAGCTGAAGCGGCACCCACTTTTTCACCTTGCGCCAGTCAATGCCATCCGCAATTTGTGCTGCGGCTGCATCTTCACCACGCTTGTGGAGTTTTTCCATTTGTTCAATTTTGATTCCAAATTCTACTCGATCCAAATTTTTACCCTCACTGTTTTGTGATGCATCCTGTCTGTTACAAAACGGTTCTGCCTTCTAATGCACGAAGCAATGTTACTTCGTCAATATATTCCAAATCGCCCCCGACCGGCACGCCGCTTGCAATTCGGCTCACCTTAATTCCTGTTGGCTTGATTAGTTTACTCAAATACATTGCGGTTGCCTCACCCTCTAAGCTGGAGTTCGTGGCAATGATAACCTCATCCACATCCTGCTGCAGGCGAATAAGCAATTCCTTAATACGTATATCACCCGGTCCAATGCCAAGCATCGGGGAAATTGCGCCATGGAGCACGTGATATACACCCTTGTAACGGCCGGTCTTTTCATATGCCGTAAGGTCTCTCGGGTTCTCCACTACCATAATTTCCTTATGATTTCTCTCTGTGTCAGCACAGATTGGACAGGTTTCCTTGTCTGTCAGCGTACAGCAGCAATTGCAGTAGCGCACATTGTTACGCGCCTCTGTGATAGCCGTGGCAAGGCCATCTGCACGCTCTTTTGGCAAGTTTATGATATGAAAAGCCAGACGTTGTGCAGTTTTCGTGCCAACGCCCGGCAAAGCGGATAGTTCTTCAATTAATCGACTAATTTGACTTCCGTAATACTCCATTAGAATGGATATCCTCCTCCAAGGCCCATACCGCCGGTTAATTTAGCCATATTAGCCTGTGTGATTTCATCGATTTGGCGAAGCGCCTCATTGGTCGCTGCCATAATCAAATCCTCTAACATTTCAACATCATCCGGATCAACTGCTTCCGGATCCAAATGTACCTTAACAATTTCCTTCTTACCGGAAACCGTTACTTCAACAGCTCCGCCGCCTGCGGTTCCGACAACTTCCTTCTCTTCAAGCTCCTTCTGCTGCTCTTCCATCTGACGCTGCATGCGTTGTGCCTGCTTCATCAGATTATTCATGTTACCAGGCATACCACCGCCGCCAGGGAATCCTCCACGTTTTGCCATAATACATCTCCTTATCTGTTTCTAATCATCTTCAACGTCAATCTGGACACTGACAAATTCTTCCAAATCGTCGTAATTATCCTTAAAGGAAGTGCCCTCCGGAACAGAACGCACCTCAATCTTTATATCTTTACCGGTCAGTTCCTCGATTGCTTTTTTTATTTCTGCAATGCTGGACTCTCTCGAAATCATCTTAAGAGAGAAGGAATTTCCCGGAACGATAATCAGTTTATCGTCCTCTGCGGTTATATGTGCATCCTTTAAAAAGGACGCTGTCAATTCACTTACAGCACCTACTACGCCCTTCCAACGCTCCGCCACCAGGCGAACATCCTCCGGCAATCCGACAATGTGCTGCTTCTTCACTGTTTGTACCGGCTCTGTTGTCATTACAGCCGCTGCGGACGAAGCCGCCGGGCGAACCGCAACCAGGGCCAGCATATCTTCTTTTTCCTTCACCAGTTCTTCCAGGCGATTCAAACGTTCTTTCACGGAAATCATATCGGTTTCCATCTGTGGGCGGGTCATCTTAATGAGCGCCACCTCTATTTGAACGCGCTTATTGGTAGAATTGCGCAGGTCATAAATCAATTCGGACAGGATACGCAAATATCGCATAATGCGGTCCTCATCCAATGCATATGCTTCTTCCTTTAATTCTTCCATGCGCTCCGCAGATAAATCCAGCATGGACTCCGTTTCCGGAGAAGCCTTTAACATCAAAAGATTACGGACATACCAGGTAAAATCCGCTACAAATTGTCCCAGGTCACGTCCCTGTAAAACCAGTTCTTCCAAAGTGGTCATTAAGGATGCAACATTGCCATTTATAACATCGCGAAGCATCTTGGAAAGCACGGCGGTATCCACCGTTCCCAAAACCTCCAGAACCTCCTCATAGGACAATTCATGGTCCGTGTAATAGGACATACACTGGTCTAACAAGCTGAGTGCATCTCGCATTGCACCATCAGCAAGCTTTGCAATGTAACGAAGTGCTCGCGGTTCAATGGGAATCTGTTCTGCCAAAACCAGCTCCTCTAAGCGGGCGGTAATGGTTTCCACATTGATTCGCTTAAAATCATAACGCTGGCAGCGGGAGGCGATGGTAACCGGGATCTTGTGTGCTTCGGTTGTCGCCAATATAAACATAACGTATGCCGGCGGTTCTTCCAGTGTTTTTAGCAGTGCATTAAATGCTCCAATCGAGAGCATATGCACCTCGTCGATAATATATACCTTATAGCGGCCCTCGGTCGGACGGTAGGAAACCTCCTCACGAATCTGACGGATATTATCCACACCGTTGTTACTTGCGGCATCGATTTCAATCACATTCAAAGAGGAGCCATTCGCAATTGCCTTACAAACTGCGCATTCGCCACACGGACTTCCATCCACCGGATGTTCGCAGTTGACAGCCTTTGCCAAAAGCTTTGCGATTGTTGTTTTACCGGTTCCTCTCGTTCCGCAGAACAAATATGCATGTCCTACACGGTCATTGGCAATCTGATTCTTTAGGGTCGTCACGATTGCTTCCTGGCCTTTGACATCTGCAAAATTGTCCGGTCGCCATTTTCTATACAATGCTGTATAAGCCATTTAGTTCACCAAATTCCTAAGTCATGTGTTCCGGTAATCAGTCCTTGCGTCTTTCATACATGAAATACTGCTGCTTTACCAGGATGTCTTCCTTTGTTGCCAGGCACTCACGCATTTTTTCCTGAATTCTGATGAATTCTTCTACCAGCTCCGGATCAAAAGCGGTACCGCTTCCGTCTGCGATAATTGCCATGGATTTCTCATGAGAGAAAGGCTTCTTGTATGGACGTTCAGAAGTTAACGCATCATATACGTCCACAATACTCATAATACGTGCCACCAAAGGAATGTTCTTTCCCATTAATCCGGCAGGATAACCCGAACCATCCCACTTCTCGTGATGATAGCGGGAAACATTCTCCGCGATGGCCGCAAATTCTTTATCCATAATGCGGCTCTTTAAGAACTTGAAAATATCTCCACCAATAACAGAATGCAACTTCATCTTTTCAAATTCTTCTCCGTTTAAGGAGCCATTTTTACGAAGAACGCAGTCCTCAATCGCAATTTTTCCAACATCGTGCAATGGTGCAGAACGGATTGCCTTCATAACAACACTGTCAGACAACTCGTCGCGATACTGCGGCAGCGTAGAAAGATGCTGAATGAACGCGCGGTAATAAATAGATGTATTCTTTAAGTGTCCGCCGGTTACACCATCACGGGACTCAACAAGTCCTGCAAAGGACACCGTCAGAAGATCATACATATCTTCAATTTCGGCAACCTTCTGATGCACTCTCGTCTCCAGATTGCGCTGGTATTCCGCAAGATCAATCTGCGTTTTAATACGACGCAGCATAACCTCCGGAACAAACGGCTTTGTAATATAATCCACAATGCCCAGATTAAAACCTTCAACCTCTGCTTCCGCTCTGGTATCCGATGTCAGGAAAATAACCGGAATCGTTTTTAAGCGGTTGCTGGCCTTCAGTTTTTTCAGCATGGAGAAGCCATCTTCCCCCGGCATAACAATATCCAAAAGAATCAAATCCGGAGTAACCTTTTCTAAAACCTCAAACCCCTCAGCAGCAGTCAATGCCTCATAAAGTATATATTCATCCTCCAAAACATCCGCAGCCATTTTGTGGTTTAACAAAACGTCATCCACCATTAAAATTGACTTTTTTTCTCCCATAAGCACTTCCCTTCGAACCTACGAAATTAACCCCTTAATTTTGTCTTTTTCTTACCTGGATCAATCAAGTGAAAAAACTTGTTTGGTATCTCTAATATTACCACTATGCCAACGACAATGGCAATAGCGGTCTTCAATGCCATGAAGCCACTTGAGAGGGCTTCACTAGTCTGGTCGGTCACCAAATAATAGGCGGTCCAGTAAATTCCCGCGCCCGGTACCAGCGGAAAAATACCCGCAATCAGAAAGACCGTAACCGGGCATCTCATCCACACAGAAATCATGCGGGACAGGAATGTGATTAACATCGTTGCAAAAAGAACATCGACAACAGTTGGAATCTTTGTCAGCTCAGACAAAAGATAATATAAAATCCAGCCAGCAGCACCGATTAATCCGCAAAAAACATAATATCGTTTCTGCACACCAAACAGCACTACAAAGGCTATGGTTCCGACAAATGCGGCAGCTAATTGTGAAAGCGAATCAATCATCATATGATTCCACCTCCAAACGCAGCCTGATAAATGATAAAGACGACGCCGACACCAATGGCTATACTAACAAATACCAAAAGCGCATCCAGCATACGAATCGCGCCGGACAAATAATCGCCATCCGCAATATCCCGGATTCCATTCACAAAAGGCACCCCAGGCACCAACGGCATGACCGAGCCGATAATCATAAAGTTCAGGTTTTCACCAATTCCAAGCTTATATCCTAATAAGCAGAGTAGGGAGATAACGGCCCCACCCACCATATTTTTGGTAATCTTTGAGGTCTTAGCCATCAAAATAACGCAGAAGGCATATAGCACCAGACCGGTAACCAGTGCCACAATTGCATCCCGCCAGGAACCACCAAACATAAAAGTAAAAGCAGCAGCGCCTATGCCGGAAGCGGCAATCAGTGTAGCCTTATGATGTCCCTTCAGATTGCGGATTTCCTCCAGCTTAGCCGCAGCCTCCACAAGATTGTATTTGCCCTCACAGATTTCTCTGGAAAGCTGGTTCACAGCAACCACCTTGTCCAGGCGTGGTGTCTGTACTGGAACATGCTGAATCTTCGCGTATTTCTTAATTCCATGACCCAGCAGACCTTTTTTACGGTTCAAATCATTCTCACCGTTATCGGTCAGAAATAAGCCATTGCTGACCACATAAAGCTCATGCATCTTTACGCCAAAATGCTCGGCAATATGCTGCATGGTCTCTTCCACACGGTAGATTTCCGCACCATTTTCCAAAAGAATGCGGCCGGCTTCGTAAGCTACCTCCAAGACATCACTCGCCTCTGGTAACTCCGCCGCCGGGGATTCTGTATGCAATTGGCTATCCTGTACTTCCATTCCAAATGCCCTTTAATTCATTAATCTAATTTACAGATCATTTCCAGAGTACGCTTTACGCATACCTCTAAATCCTCGCGGGTTAAAGCCCCACAGTCCAATGCTGCATGAATATTCTCAGGGAAACCGACCGCCATCTTCACATCGTTTCCAGCCTTCACTTCCTTGTAGTGATTTGCACGGTTCCACCAGTCACTCATAACCATGCCCTGATAGTTCCAGTCATCACGCAAAATGCCCTGAATCAGGTCTCTATTTTCAGAAGTTCTATGACCATTCAACATATTGTAAGCGGTCATCACGCACCATGGATCAGATTCCTTTACGATGATTTCAAACTGCTTTAAGTAGATCTCTCGCAGCGCTCTCTCGCTCACACGGGAATCACTGTCTGTACGATTGGTCTCCTTGTTATTACATGCAAAATGTTTTACCGTTGCAGCTACCTTTTGTGACTGAACACCACGAACCATTGCTGCACCGATTTTACCAGCTACCAATGGATCCTCGGAGTAATATTCGAAGTTTCGTCCGCAAAGAGGACTTCTGTGAATATTAACTGCCGGTGCTAACCAGATTGCAATATTATTTTCTTTCACTTCCATAGCCGCTGCCGCGCCCAGTTTCTCTGCCAAATCTTCGTTAAAGGAGCAGGCAATGGAGGTTGCACAAGGCCATGCGGTCGTTGTTACACCCGTATAACGCTCCACACGTAAGCCAGCAGGTCCGTCCGCAGTCAGAGCATTCGGAATACCATATACGCGCTGGTTACCGATACCATAGGTATTGGATACACCATTGTTCTGCTGGCCACCAAGAAGATCAATCAAATCCTCCAAATCCATGCTGGCAACCAACTCATCCATGGTCTTACGACCTTCTACCACATCCATCAGCTGAATATGATCTTCACTATATGGGTGACGGAAGATATCTCTTCCCTTTAACTCGCGAATAGAAGCACACAGGCAACCCTGTCCTGCTTCTGCAGTCCAGTCAATTTCAGAAGCATTCGGATCGTTCGCCTCTGTCTGAACCATTTCTTCATAAGAGCCATCTGCCAGAAGACGCTTTGGAAGGCTTGTCGGTACACACTTTGCTTCACACTGCTTGAGTACGCGGTCCGAAGCAACCATATATTTTTCAGCAATTTCTTCTGCCGAAGCAATGGAATTACCCACAAATAATGCATATTCGCCCGCTTCCAAAACAAATGCGGACTTGCATACTTTTCCAGTGTCATCAAAGGATGCCAAATTCATAACAGGAACTTCGATGGTCAAAACTGCGCTTTCACCGGCCGAAAGCTCTGGTGTCTTCGCAAAACCCACCAAAACACGGGAAGCCTTTCCAAGCTTGCCCTGCGGTGCCTTTGCATATACCTGAATAACTTCCTTGCCAACAGCATCACCTGTATTTTTTACAGATACCTGTAAAGAAATACCATCTTCTGTCATGGAAACACCCGTCACGTTCCATGCAAAGTTCGTGTAAGAAAGACCATAACCGAATGGATAAACCACCTTATCCTTCGCCTCTGCAAAGGTTTCAAAATATCGATATCCGACAAAAATATCCTCGGTATAATTTACATACATATCGGACTCATGGAAGCCCTCTGTGGATGGATAATCCTGTGTGGATTCTGCAAAGGTATCCGTGAGCTTTCCGCTAGGGTATCCATTGCCCACCAGCACTTCTGCTGTAGCAAGGCCACCTTCCATGCCTGCATTCCAAATAATCATGGCAGAGTCGATGGCTTCATCGTTCTTAATCCAGGTAGTATCGACCATACCGCCGACATTTAAAATCACAACAATCTTCTTAAAATGTGCCTTGACTGC
>JAZUHV010000077.1:0-11060 GCA_045641925.1 Butyrivibrio sp. | reverse complement strand
CTTCCTAAGACCGCTTGGCCTCCGACTTAACGCTTCGCCTAAGACCGAGTTTCTTTGTGGCGAGCGCGGATTTGGATGATGCGGACAAGCTTCTTATTCAGGACTCTTTGATTACGCAGGATTCCGAGGTGGAAATTGCTGAGATTGAAACCCTGGCCGTTCAGTTGATGATGAGTCAACGAGAAGAATCGGAGAATGAAGAAACTGTCGAGGAGACTGTGACAGATTTGTTAGAAGAGGAAACTGAGGAGATCGTGGAAGAAACTGTTCCTGAAACAGAGGCTCCTACAGAGCCACCGGCTCCAAGTTATGTAATTCCGGTATCGGAGGATGAATTCTGGTTACTTTGCCGATTGATTGAAGCGGAGGCCGGAGATACCGATGTGACTGGAAGAATTATTGTAGCGGATGTTATTATCAATCGTGTGAAGCATTGGTACTTCCCGAATAGTGTCACGGAAGTGGTTTATTCTCAGGGACAGTTCCAACCAATCACAACCGGCTATATTTGGCAGGTAAATGTATCAGATTTATCTGTGGAGGCAGTTTACAGAGCCCTGATGGGAGAGGATTATTCCCAGGGCGCAACTTATTTCTGCTCCACTGCCAGTGCTGCAAGTGGTAACTGGCACAGTCGTGCATTGCACAAACTGTTTGAATATGGTGGCAATGTATTTTATTCAAAATAATATGGACTGAAAAACACAGCCCTTATGTAAATCTGCAAGTGATTGTCTTGTAATTTGCATAAGGGCTGTGCTATACTTATCGTTAATTTAAGAAAAGGTGGAAAAAGCGATGAATTTACTCTATAACAGCACAAGAAGTGCGGATGTTAAAGTAACTGCTTCTCAGGCAATTTTAAAGGGTCTGGCTGATGATGGCGGATTATATGTACCTGAAAGAATTCCTGCTTTGGATATTTCTATTGAAGCACTTTCCAAGATGGACTATCGTCAGGTGGCTTATGAGGTAATGAAACTGTTTCTGACAGATTTTACCGAAGAAGAATTGAAGACCTGTATCAATCGCGCCTACGATGATAAATTTGATACTGATGTGATTGCACCGCTTGTAAAGGCTGACGGTGCTTATTACTTGGAACTGTTCCATGGCGCAACCATCGCATTCAAGGATATGGCTTTGTCCATCCTTCCACATTTATTGACCACCAGTGCAAAGAAAAATCAGGTGAAGAATGAAATCGTTATCCTGACTGCTACCTCCGGAGATACCGGAAAGGCTGCCCTCGAGGGCTTCTCTGACGTAGAGGGCACCAGCATTATTGTTTTTTATCCAAAGAATGGTGTCAGCCCAATTCAGGAAAAGCAGATGGTTACTACCAAGGGAAAGAATACAAAGGTTGTTGGTATCATCGGTAACTTTGATGACGCACAGAATGGTGTGAAGGCAATGTTTGGAGATCGTGAGCTCGCAGCAGAACTTGATGCGAAGGGATATCAGTTCTCCAGTGCAAACTCCATTAATATTGGTCGCCTGGTTCCACAGATTGTTTACTATGTGTATGCGTATACCAGACTTTTAGAGAGTGGTGAAATTGCAAACGGTGAGAAGGTCAACTTCGTTGTTCCTACCGGTAACTTTGGTAATATTTTAGCTGCATTCTATGCAAAGAATATGGGACTTCCTGTTGGCAAGCTGATTTGTGCTTCAAATGATAACAAGGTTCTTTATGATTTCTTTACAACCGGAACCTATGATAAGAATCGTGAATTCGTGCTGACCACTTCTCCATCTATGGATATTTTGATTTCTTCTAACTTAGAGAGATTAATTTATCGTATTGCAGGTGCAGATGCTGCAAAGAATAAGGCTTTGATGGATGCATTAAAGTCTGAGGGTAAGTATGATATTACAGAGGATATGAAAGCGCAGTTAACAGATTTCTACGGAAATTATGCCACTGAGGCAGAGACCGCCGAAGTTATTAAGGCGCTTTATGAGAAGACTGGTTATGTAATTGATACCCATACAGCAGTTGCTGCTTCCGTTTATGGAAAGTATGCTGCGGATACCAAGGATACCACTAAGACAGTAATTGCGTCTACGGCTTCCCCATTTAAGTTCACAAGAAGTGTTATGGATGCAATCGATATGAAGTATGATTCCATGACCGATTTTGAATTGGTGGATGAGTTGAGCAAAATTGCTAATGTCAAGGTGCCAAACGCAATCGAAGAGATTCGTACTGCACCGGTTCTTCATGACATTGTTTGTGATAAGACGGAAATGAAGGCTACCGTTCAGAAGATCCTTGGACTGTAAAATTATAACAAATTAAAAGCTATTAGGATGAAACACCGCAAATGATATTTGCGGTGTTTTTATTTTGCCAAATCTCCGCCCTTAAGGGACTTTATTATGTATTTCCGCGCATTTATCTGGCACTGAAAACGGATTATGATGAGTATAACATTAGGTGGGTACTATATAATGCATCATTTTAAAGGAGGGTGATTTGTATGAAAACTGCATTCAGGAAAATTATTGCAGTAACTTCGCTGGTGTTTGTTTTGGCAGCAGAATTTGTGGGCGTGAATCTGCTGGATTCAAAGACGGTGCTGGCGGCAAAACCAATTGGTGAGGCGATGAGTATAATCGAC
This sequence comes from Butyrivibrio sp., assembly GCA_045641925.1. Lineage (GTDB taxonomy): Bacteria > Bacillota > Clostridia > Lachnospirales > Lachnospiraceae > Eshraghiella. Next base: position 8,436 of record JAZUHV010000077.1, on the reverse strand, counting down.
AAGCACATGAAATTATCGGATTATATTCCACAGATATATGGTCGGAATGATAATACTAAGAAGTGCGACGCCGGCATTTGCAATATTGCCTCTATCACGAACCTTGCAAACAGAAAGATGGCACTGGAACTGAATGATACACTGACGAAGTATTCGCATTTTACAGTGGAGGATATGATTCAGGCAGATGGTCATACGTTTAAGGGCACAAGGACTTGTGCAACGGGGCACAAGACGAAAAGAACAGAGTATATTTATTATCGCAAAGATGGGGTGGGACCATTATCGCCAACGAGTGGAGTGACATATAAAAAGGAGACGATGACCTTCAAACCAGTGCATGATTCTGCGGTTGATAAAATGAAACTCAAAGATAATACGAAGGTTAAGGATAAATTTATTTCCCTGTTAGATAAGCATCCGGAAGGAATTTATCTTTGGTATAATTACACTGGTTCACCGGGAACACATTGTATCATTATTTCCGGATATACTACGGTGAATTCTAAAACAACATTTTATGTTGTGGACCCTTCTATGGTGAAAACCGCGCAGGACAATAAAAAGACGATTTCCAATCTTTCATCCTGCTGGAAACTGGAGGAGGTGATTGGCTATAACACCGCAGTTATAAACCAGGTTTGGTATCTGGACACGACAAAGCTTTCCAATTACACAGTGAAGTATAATGGAAATGGTGGAGCTACGAAAAGTGGCACCGCTATGGCCAATGATACGCATCGAGTTGGAACGACCTATACCTTATCCGCCAATGCGTATGTAAAGAGCGGATATGAATTTACAGGCTGGAATACAAAGTCGAATGGAAGCGGAACCTCTTATACCAATAAGCAGTCCGTACGTAATCTGGCAACTACGAATGGAAGCTCTGTAACATTGTATGCACAGTGGAAAAAGGTAGCGACCATCGAAAAGACCTCTGAGATCAAGGAAGGCTATTATACGATTGCATCAGCCTGGGATACCAAAAAGCTTTTAAAAACCAGCGGTACGAGCCTTCAGGTATATGATAAGAGTGGAACGAACGGCTCAACTAGCCAGCAGTGGTTTCTAAAGTCTATGGGCAATGGTTACTATACCATCCGAAATGTTGGTAGTGGCTATTACCTGCAGGTCTCCGGCTCCAATAAGGTTGTATGTAATTCGACCAGCGTTTCTGCAGCCGCTTATTGGAAGTTTGAATATACAGCGGATGGCAAATATTATATTTACCCAAAGAGTTTAGGCTCGGCAAGCGCATTAAGAGAAGCTGGAACGAGTAAGGATTCAAAGGGAGAGTCCGTTATTAAGAACGCAGATCCTGTGGACGTGGCAGCCAGACACGAATATGCACGATCTAAATGGGTTCTGACGAATATTGGCGCAAAGAGTGATACGGCTATGAAAAATGAAGTGAATGCATTGTATCAGAGCCTGCCACGTTATAAGAGCGGTAAGTCTTACTATAATCAGTGTAGCATTTTGGTCTATGAACAGTTTTATGCACAGGGCCTGATTAGTGCTTCGGAACGGGATACACTGAAGGTAAATGGTAAGCTGGTTGTGGGAAAACTGGCAGGACTTTCTAAGACCTCGAAGGGATATTATTGTACAAAGTATTCCTCCCTTGATGCACTCTTGGCAGAGTCAAATGAGTTATCCAATATTGTAATCAGCTTTAATTCCTTCTATGGATCACAAACGGCAGGCCACTGCATGACGATTTATAAAATCCAGAATGGAAAAGTTTACTTTGTGGACAACAGAAGCTCCATGAAGTCTACGGCGAAGGCAGCAGATGGCAATCCAATCTATGCACCGCAGGCGATGACAATTGCGACATTTAAGAGTACTTACTTTAATAGCAATACCTCTGGCGCAAGCATTGTATGGCTTCATAAGTAATCTGTTTTGCATGAAAAGATATCGGGCAGGCACATTCGTGCCTGCCTTATTTTGTTGATAAACCGTAATTTTTGCATTGAGAAACACAAGATGTTGTGGTATAATCTATGTAAATATGGGCTTGCTATGCGGCGGGTTCAGGAAACGACGCAAGTCGTTTGGATAGAAAGGGAGAAAGTATGGCTGGAAATAAATACGATGCTTCGAGCATTGCAATTTTAGAGGGATTAGAAGCTGTTCGAAGAAGACCGGGAATGTATATCGGCAGTACATCCACAAAGGGCTTAAATCATTTGATTTATGAAATTGCAGATAATGCGGTCGATGAACATTTGGCAGGCTACTGCACGGAAATTAGTGTTGTTTTAAATGATGATGGTACCGCGACAATCGTGGACAACGGACGTGGTATACCGGTTGGTATTCATCCGAAGGCAGGTATTCCGGCGGTAGAGGTAGTATTTACCATGCTTCATGCCGGTGGAAAGTTTGGCGATGGCGGTTATAAGATTTCCGGTGGTTTACATGGTGTAGGTGCATCCGTTGTTAATGCATTATCTACCTGGCTGGAGGTTCGCATCAAAAAGGATGGAATTATTTACGAGCAACGCTATGAACGCGGTAAGGTTTGTTATCAGTTAAGAGAGTGTGGCACCTGTAAAAAGAGCGATACTGGAACAACCGTTACTTTCCTTCCGGATCCAACGATTTTCGAGAAGACAGAATTTAAGGCAGAGTATGTTAAGAGCAGACTGCACGAGACGGCTTATCTGAATCCGGGCCTCACCATAAACTTTGAGGATAAGAGAAAGTGCATGCAGGATAAGGCTGTATTTCATGAACCGGAGGGCATTACCGCATATGTTAAGGCCTTAAATGCCGGCAAGGACACCATTCATGATGTGGCCTATTATAAGGACTCCAAGGATGGCATCGAAGTGGAGGTCGCATTCCAGTTCGCAGATGTCTTTGAAGAACAGATTCTCGGCTTTTGTAATAATATTTTTACGCAGGAGGGTGGTACGCACCTGACTGGCTTTAAGACGCAGTACACAACCATGATAAATAAATATGCACGTGAGCTGGGCATTTTAAAGGAAAAGGATGCAAACTTTACTGGTTCCGATGTGCGTACCGGTATGACTGCAATTGTTGCAGTTAAACATCCGGAACCAAGATTTGAAGGTCAGACAAAAACTAAGCTGGATAACCCGGATGCAGCAAAGGCTGTGGGTGATATTTCCTCCACACAGTTGGAATTATTCTTTGACCGAAACTTGGATACCTTAAAGGCGGTCATTGAATGTGCGGAAAAATCTGCAAAGCTTCGTAAGCAGCAGGAAAAGGCAAAGACCACCTGCCTGGTTAAGCAGAAGTTTACCTGCGATACCACCGGTAAGCTTGCGAACTGCGAGAGTAGAAATGCAGAAGAATGTGAAATCTTCATTGTCGAAGGTGATTCGGCAGGCGGTTCTGCAAAGAAGGCACGTAATCGTAGAACACAGGCAATTATGCCAATCCGTGGTAAGATTCTGAATGTGGAGAAGGCGTCTACGGATAAGGTTTTAGGCAATGCAGAAATCAATACCATGGTTACGGCATTTGGTTGTGGATGCTCCGAGGGCTATGGTATGGACTTTGATATCACGAAGCTCCGTTACAATAAGATTATTATTATGACCGATGCGGATGTAGACGGTGCGCACATTGCCACGCTGCTTCTGACATTCTTTTATCGTTTTATGCCGGATTTGATTGTGGAGGGCCATGTATATTTGGCCACGCCGCCACTTTATAAGGTTGTTCCAAATAAAAAGGGTGCTGAGGGAGAATATCTTTTTGATGACAAGGCATTAGAGAATTATCGTAAGGAGCATGAAGGTGAAAACTTCACCCTCCAGCGCTATAAGGGTCTTGGAGAAATGGATGCGGAGCAGTTAAAGGAAACGACCATGGATCCGGAAAAGAGAATTTTAAAGCGTGTTGAAATTGAGGATGCCATGATGGCCTCCGAGGTGACCGCTATGTTAATGGGTACAGATGTACCGCCAAGAAGAGATTTTATTCACGCGCATGCACATGATGCGATGTTAGATATTTAGGAGGGAAAACATGGCAGAGACCATATTAAGTACAGATTATTCCGAAGTCATGCAGAAGTCCTATATCGACTACTCCATGAGCGTTATTACGGCCAGAGCCGTTCCGGATGTCCGTGACGGATTAGAGCCGGTACAGCGTCGTGTCCTTTATGCAATGGATCAGCTGCATTTGAATTATGATAAGCCACACCGTAAGTCAGCGCGTATTGTCGGCGATGCGATGGGTAAATATCATCCGCATGGTGATAGCTCCATTTATGAAACCCTGGTTGTTATGTCACAGGATTTTAAGAAGGGTATGGCATTGGTGGATGGCCATGGTAACTTCGGCTCCATCGAGGGCGATGGTGCCGCTGCGATGCGTTACACAGAGGCCAGATTAAAGAAATTCACGCAGGAAGTATACCTGAAGGATTTGGATAAGAATGTCGTTGACTTTGTTCCAAACTTTGATGAAACCGAGAAGGAGCCTTCCGTATTGCCGGTGCGTATTCCGAATGTATTGGTAAATGGTTCCGAAGGTATTGCAGTTGGTATGACAACCAGTATTCCAACACACAATCTGGTTGAGGTTGTGAATGCAATGGAAGCCTTTATGGACAATGAAGACATTACCACTGCAGAACTGATGGAATACATGCCTGGCCCGGACTTCCCTACGGGCGGAATTGTCATAAATAAGAGCGAATTGCAGGATATCTATGAAACGGGTGCAGGAAAGATTAAACTGCGCGGAAAAGTCGAATTTGAGCCTGGTAAACGTAAGACGGATAAGGATAAGCTGATTATTAGTGAAATCCCTTATACGATGGTGGGCGCGAACATTGCAAAGTTTATCACCGATGTGGTGGATTTGGTTGAAAAGAAGCTGACCACAGACATTGTGGATATTTCCAATGAGTCCAAGGATACGGTCCGCATCGTTTTGGAATTAAAGAAGAATGCGGATGTAAAGAAGTTGGAGAATCTTCTTTACAAGAAGACGAAGTTAGAGGATACCTTTGGTGTAAATATGCTGGTTATTGCAAACGGCAGACCGGAGGTATTGGGACTTCGTGATATCATTCGCCATAATGTAGAATTTCAGTATGAAATCAATACCAGAAAGTATCAGACGTTATTGGCAAAGGAATATGAGAACAAGGAGATTAAGGAAGGCTTAAAGAAAGCCTGCGATATCATTGATCTGATTATCGAAATTATCCGTGGTTCTCAGAATCTGAAGCAGGCGAAGGCTTGCCTGATGGAAGGTAATATCGAAGGAATCAAGTTTAAGTCTGAAGAATCTAAAAAAGATGCACAGCTGCTTCATTTTACAGAGAAGCAGGCGTCCGCTATTTTGGAATTGAGATTGTATAAGTTGATTGGCTTAGAGATTCTGGCACTGCAGAAGGAATTGGAAGACATCTTAGCCCGCATTGCCGAATATGAGGAGATTCTTGGAAATAAGCGTGCGATGAAACGCACCATTAAGAAGGATTTGGAAGCAATCAAGAAGGAATATGGAATGCCTCGATTAACGCAGATTGAAGATGCAGAGGCTGTGGTCTATGAGGAACCTAAGTTAGTAGAGCAGGAAGTGGTATTCTTAATGGATCGCTTCGGTTATGCAAAGCTTGTTGAGCCTGCGACCTTTGAGCGTAATCGTGATACCATTCTTTCTGAAAATCGATATGTATTTACCTGCATGAATACGGAAAAGATTTGTATCTTTACGGACAATGGCAATTTGCATCAGATTAAGGTGCAGAAAATTCCAATGTGTCGTGCAAAGGATAAGGGTACGCCGATTGACAATATGGGCAATTACAGCAGTAAGAACGAGAGGATTGTTCACCTTTGTCCATCTGGCCAGATTATGGGCCGCAAGCTGTTATTCATTTCCAAGCTCGGTATGGTAAAACTGGTGGATGGCGCGGAATTTGATGCCGCGAAGTCTACAATTGCTGCAACGAAGCTGATGGATAATGATGAAGTATTTATGATTTATGCAACGGATGCACAGAGTGTGGTGCAGCCGGGATCTCCGGATGGAGAGATGGAAATAATCAGCCATCAGATTGTGGTATTGCAGACTGCTGGCGGATATTTCTTAAAATTCCCATTGACTGATATTCCTGAAAAGAAGAAGGGTGCGGTCGGATCACGCGGTATGAAACTCGGTAAGGGCGATAGCATTGAAGACGCTTTCCTGATTCCGGAAGGCGCAGATATTACGATAGAGTTTAAGGGAAAGGAATTGTCCTTAAAGAAATTGCACTTGGCACGGCGAGACGGAAAGGGAACGAAGCCAAGAGCGTAAGGCGATAGTATGAGCGAGCGGGTAAAGAAAAACAGAATAGCAGGACAAAGCAGACATGAGATGGATATGACACATGGTCCGATTCTCAGTAAAATGCTATTGTTTGCCCTGCCGCTTATGCTTTCTTCCATACTGCAGCTGGTATTTAATGCGGCGGATGTTATTGTTGTTGGTAAATTTGCCGGAGATAATTCACTAGCTGCCGTAGGTTCCACTGGCGCACTGGTAAATCTGCTGACCAATTTGTTCATCGGATTGTCTGTGGGCTCCAATGTTATGGTGGCGCGCTACTTTGGAGCGGGTGATAAAGAACATGTGAAGATGACGGTACATACGTCCATGCTGATTAGTTTAATCGGCGGCGTGGCGTTGGCGGCAGTTGGATTCATTTTTGTTCGAACCTTTTTAATTTGGATGTCCACTCCAACGGGCGTACTGGATTTGGCTGCTCTGTATTTGCGTATTTACTTTTTAGGCATGCCTGCCATGATGGTCTATAACTTTGGTGCGGCAATTCTGCGTGCGGTTGGTGATACCAAACGCCCATTATATTTTTTATTGGCGGCCGGAGTCATCAACGTTGGCCTGAATATGCTATTTGTCATTCCGCTTAAAATGGATGTCGCTGGTGTGGCGCTTGCCACCGTGATTTCTCAGACCATTTCGGCGATTCTTGTTGTGCTTTGCCTTGTGCGTGAGCAGGGTATGGTTCGGCTGAATTTGCGTGAACTGCGCATTCATCCTTATGTTTTGAAGCAGATTTTGCGCATTGGTCTTCCGGCAGGCTTACAGGGGACGGTATTTTCTCTGTCCAATGTTGTGATTCAGTCCTCCATCAATGGCTTTAAGGAATTGGTGGTCACCGGAAGCTCTGCTGCGGCCAATATCGAGGGTTTTGTATATGTGGCTATGAATGCTTCCATCATGCTACATTGTCCTTTACAAGTCAGAATATCGGCGCAGGACAGCATAAACGCGTGTCCAGAGTATTGTTTACAGGACTGGCCTGTGTTACCGTGACGGGACTTGTTCTTGGCTATGGGGTATTGTTTTTTGGACGATCCCTTCTAAGTATTTATACAACAACTCCTGAGGCAATCGATGCAGGAATGACCCGATTGACATATGTATGTGGAACCTATGCACTTTGCGGCATTATGGATGTACTGGTGGGCTCAATCCGAGGTCAGGGATATGCCATTATGCCGATGATTGTGTCATTGCTAGGAGCCTGCGTATCAAGATTAATCTGGTTGGCAACGGTATTTCAAATTCCGCGCTTCCACACGATTGATATGGTATTTATCAGTTATCCAGGCAGTTGGCTGTTGACCATTACGGCGCATGTAATTTGCCTTTTGATTGTTTGGAACAGGAGCAGGAAAAGGCGCATGGAATCATTGTAAAAAGGTGAATATATGAAGTACAAAAGTGAAAAAAACATATATTGGATTATGGCAATTGCGTTTTTACTGATTCTTGCAATTTGCGCTACCTATACCATTTTCATTGGAAGAGTGATCCGAGATAACAACCATGAATATCTTGTGATTGATACGAATGAACTGGCAAGTAATGTGGATTTGGTAATCGGGCAGGGCCATGATAACATTGAGATGCTCAGTCGTTTGGTGGGAGAGTCTTTAGACTCACCAGACATTGATATTTCGAAGTACCGTCATATTATCAATGATTCAATTTTTGATTTTGTGGAATATGCAGATGCGGACGGCATGAATCATAACATTACCGGTGGAGTATCGGATGCAAGCGATCGACAGTATTATCTGGATGCAATGCAGGGAAATAGTGGCCTTGAAATTATATTTAATTCCCGCGCAACACACGAAAATTTGCTGATGTTTTATACGCCGGTGTATTTTGAAGGGGATATTGTCGGATCGTTAATCGGTGTTTACCAGGCTTCTAATAAGATTACGGAATTATTGCAATCCAGGTATTTTGGAAGTGAATCCGCAGCATATCTGTGTACGAAGGATGGTCGAATTTTTGCGCAGAGCAATCCTATAGAAATGGGTGCGCAGAATTCATTAACTGATTTGCTGAAAGTAAGTGATGCTAAGAAGGCAAAGATTAAAGAGCAAATGCAACAGGGGCAGGAAATAT
>JAZUHV010000076.1:0-4470 GCA_045641925.1 Butyrivibrio sp. | reverse complement strand
CAATAGGATCCTCTGAAAAATATTCAAAATTACGTCCACATAAAGGACTTCTATGAATGTTACATCCCGGAGCAAGCCAAAGTGCAAAATTCGTTTCTTTAACCTCCAGGGCAATTTCCTTACCAATCCGCTCTAACAAATCCATATCCCAGGTGCAGGCAAGATTTGTTGCCACAGGCCAAGCGGTAGTTTTAACTTCCGACTGCCATGCTGTACGGACACCTGCCGGTCCATCGGAGGTCATTGCATTTGGTATACCATAGTCAGGCAAATTACCAATACCATTTGTAACAGCGGCGCCCGTATTCGGCTGACCTCCAAGCAGGTGAATCAAATCCTCTAATTCCAGGGCATCAACAAATGCATCTATAGTCATTCTTCCTTCCGCAACATCCATCAGCTGTGGACGAGGATTTGGGCGAATCAAGGAACGTTTACCCATACCACGGTTGTCCGGAAGCCATCCCTCCAGAGAATATGGATCCTGTCTTTCCAAACAGCAATCATTCTTCTTGATTGTAATCGGATGAAGCACCTCTCTGGTTCCGTCCGCAAGCAGACGCTCAATCGGACGCGATGGAGAAGCCTTATGTCCAACGGTTTCAAGAATTATGGTTTCATCCAGTTCATATGTAAAGTCAGTCTTTATAGCACTTCGAACATTATTACCTATAAAGAACTCATAGGAGCCTTTTTCCATAATCCAGGATGCATCCATCACCTTAGCAGAGTCATCGAAGGATTTCATGTCAAAAATATTGCAGGAAAGAACCACCACTTCAGACTCGCCTGGTGTCAGTACCCCAGTCTTTGCGAAGTCAATCAGTTGTCTTGCAGGCTTCTGCAGCAGCCCCTCAGGTGCTTTATAATACAATTGAAGGACTTCCTTTCCAGCGCGGCTACCTGTATTGGTAACCTTAACTTCAAAAGAAATTACATTTTCATTGCTGGATGCCTTTACCACATTATGTTCAAAGGTTGTATAGGTTAATCCAAAGCCGAACGGATAGTTTACTTTCTCTTTTGCGCCCGGAATGGTTTCAAAATATCGATATCCAACATAAATATCATCTGTGTACACAACATAATCCGCAGACGCATGGAATCCATCTGTGGACGGATAATCCAATAACTCTTTCGCAAAAGTATCTGTCGTATGTCCAGATGGATTTGCATCACCGCATAGGATATCTGCAGTGGCCAATCCGCCCTCCATACCGCCCTGCCAGGAAAGCAATACAGCCTGAATTGCATCATCAAAGGTCCAATTGGTATCAATCACACCGCCCACGTTTAAAACAACGATTACGGATTTGAACATATTCTTAGCCTGTTCAATCACATTCTTTTCACCATTTGTCAGGTAAAAATCATTTGGTTGAAAAACGGATTTGTACAAATCTCTTTGTTCCTGTTCGCCCGGCCATAATGTATATTCCGTGCGAATATCATCCGCAGCATTGATGCTACGATCCCAGCCTTCACCAGAAAAACGGCTAATAGAGACAATAGCAACATCCGCAAAGGATGCAGCCTCATGCAGCAATTCCAAAGGCACTTCAGCCTCCTTTAACATACCCGGTGTACAACCAGCTGCATACTGCCCGTAAACATAATCTCTGTAAAAATCGGTTAATTTAGAGAATATCTGAACCTTGCCTTCAGACTGTTTTTGTTCAAATCCGTCCGCAAGATTATGCACATATTCACAATGAACATCACCGCTTCCGCCGCCGCCCTTCACAAAGTCAATGGTGCCTTTACCTAAGAGCGCAATCTTAGTGCCATTTTTTAGAGGCAATGTCTGATTCATGTTTTTTAACAGAACCATTCCCTCGGATGCGGCAAATCGAGACAATTCAATATGTTCCTTCGATCCGGTTATTCTCTTTCCCTCTTTTCCAAGCGGAATACATGGTAAGTAATTAATTCTCTGCCATTTGCTCATTGTTTATCTCCCATAACAACCAGACTACTCATAATAAATCTGAAAATCTTCAAAGCTGGTTACTCTTTTTAACTTTACATCGTAGAAAGATTCATCAATTTTATATTTGATAACCTCCGATGAAATAAATGATCGATCACCAACTTCTTTAATCTTATAATCCTCAAAGGATTCAACAAATTTTACCTTAATATCCGGTGAAGAATCGTCTCTTTTAAAAGTGATTTTCTTACCTTTAAACTTTGATAAATAGGACTTGTCCATATATTTTCTCCTTTTTCGCGGTTGTTTTATTCTGCATTATTGTATTGGCAATACGCCTCATAACAATACTGAATACGTAAAGACCCTGTCAATTCTTCCAGTCTCTCAGTCAATTCAGGAGAATCTGCAATAAATCGAACAATGTCCGGATTATATCTGGTGCCAGCACCTTCTTTTAGTTCTCCAAGCAAACGATAAAAATCTTTTCCAGCCGCATAGTTTCTACCGAATATGTCTGTAGCCGCGTCTGTAGAATCACTAATCGAAACCAAATCAATCAAAATACGATAAGGTGATGCCGTATTATCAAAATCAGCAGGATAGCCCCAGGAGCCATCATAATTTTTGTGATGACCTCGAATTATATCTGCATAAACATCAAAATCCTCCGCACCCCGAAAGAACTCATAACCGCGATTCGGATGTGACTTAATTAAAAAGAACTCATCATCTGTCAGTTTTCTGGATTGCTGCATAATCACGGATGCAATGCTGCATTTTCCAACATCATGAAGTCTGGCTCCACGCGCAATAATATCTAATAATTCATCCTTATGTGCCAGCATATCCTCCACAGTATCATAAAACGGTAGGGACATAAAAATTTCCGGTTCTTTTGCTAAAATAGCCTCTGCAATCTCCACAGAGATTTCTTCAACCATTCTGGAATGCAGGTAAGTGGATGACTGGCGGCGAACGAGCAATTCATGGAAAATACGTTCCTTATAACGCATCTTCGTCACGCATGGTAATGAGTAAATAAAAATTTGACGGTATACGGCATTAACATAGGATGATAAATAAGCATTTGGAAGTTTATCGATAAATCGCTCATACTTTTGAAGCAAAGATACGGCAATCTGCTCTTTCTCTTCCATGGTCATGTGCTTTGTCTTTTTCGTCGCAGAAAGTGCCCAAATTATGGTATCACTGGAAAGTTCAAAAATCTCTTGCGAAAGTTTCAAATCCCCGTTCCAATCCGGAGTTGGAATTTCATCTAACACCTTTTCCCATCTTTGTATGGATTGCTTTGCATTCAAATTATGCTCATGATTTTCAATACGAATCCTTATGCTTTTAACTGTTTTTTGCCAGTCTGGATTGTCCTTATGGGCTTCATAGAATTCCTTCATCCACTCGACAATCTGTGCATTTGCTTCCTGTCCAAAGCCAACACTATATTCACTCATTTCCAAAAGTGAATAATAGCTATTTGTTTCAAAAAGAGCCTTTACAGCTTCGTTATTTCCATCCAGTTCCTGAACTTCTTTAGAATTCCACAATTTCTGAAGATCTGCATAGATTTTCATGATTTTATCCAGATACTTTGGATCATCCATGCCTGTCATCAGAAAAATATAGTTTACAAACGAGAGGATTGTATTATTTCGTGCGCGAACATCCTCATAGGTGCAATAATATTTGCTATTCTCTATGACCCATTCATAATTACGCGCCAGCCTGTCAAAAAACATCGAACTATCAATTCTGGAATAATAATCCTGCGCAGTTGTACCATAAAAAATAATACAGCAAATTGCACGTTCCTTATTATCCTGTTCAATATAATAGTCCACCAGTTTTTCAGTAATCAGCATCGTAAGCGGCGGATCCAGTCGACCTGACAAAATAGTCTGTCTGGATGCTTCAAAAAGCGTTTCGGCCTTTTCATCATCCAATGGTCCATCCACATACTCTCTAATCATCTGCAGTATGGATTCATTCTCGGAATAGTATTTGCGAATCACCTCTGAGCGTTCTTTCAGAACCGTCTGAAACTGCTCAAAATCCTCCTGTAAAACCAGTTTGTCATTCCACTGACATTCCCCCCGCTGGTTCTCAATTAATTTTTGTACTCCATCAAGAATCCTTTGATCCATTCTTTAATCACCCCACTCAAATTCATTGTTACATATCAATATTTTTTACATACAAGAATAAAGTCTGATTTTCCGGTGAATAATCATCTGCCGGAATCATATCCATCGCAACCTGCTTAAAGCCATCTGAATACTTTCTTCTATACTGAATACTGATAGAGGTTTTTCCTTCTTTGAAATATTCTCTTAAGTATTCCAAATCCGTCTTCGTAAGGTATTCATCCAAGTCATCCGTATGCACCTGACCTGATTTACCAAAACCAGTAAGCCAGGCAGAGATGGTATCTGCAAAGCCCTCTTCTGTGGTTTGCTCTGAAACATCCATGTTTACAATGGTATAGGTGTCTTCCGTAATATACACCTTTAAAATCTTTGTAT
>JAZUHV010000075.1:0-1795 GCA_045641925.1 Butyrivibrio sp. | reverse complement strand
CATTGCCGATCGTGTGAAAGGTGGTGCAGCAATCAGTGAAGATTAGATCCTTAGGGTATTGTGCCACTTCAGGTATTAAGAATATTTTTCGTAATCGAATCTTTTCCCTGGCATCCATCGCAACGATGTCCTTGTGTATTTTTATTTTGGGTATGTTTTATTCCATCACCACCAATCTGAATTATATGGTGGATAAAATGTCCGGGTCTCTTTGCGTTAAGGCCTTCTTTGTGGAGGGAATTTCCGAGGAGCGTATCAAGTCCATCGGTAATACCCTGGGCGAATATCCGGAGGTTACAACGGTGCATTATACCTCCGCGGATGAGGCATGGGAAAAGTATAAGGAGATTTATTTCGGCGAGAAATATGCAGAGCTTGCAGATGGCTATGCGGATGATAATCCACTCGCTAATTCTGCCTCCTACGAAATCTATTTTTCAGATTCACAGTTGCAGGAAGAGCTTGTTCGAAAGATTGAAGCCATCGACGGAATCCGCCGTGTGGACAGTTCTCAGGTGACTGCCGATTCGCTTACGGAGATTCGTAGTCTGGTGCAGATTATATCCGTTGTGGTAATGGGTATTTTGCTGTTCATTGCATTGTTTTTGATAAATAATACGATCGCGGTCGGTATTACGGTCCGCGCAAACGAAATCTCCATTATGCGTCTTTTGGGCGCCAGAAATGGATTTATTCGTGCACCATTCTTAGTGGAGGGTATGGTCCTTGGACTGGTTGGAACCATCATTCCGTTAGTAGTGGTTTACATCGTATATGATAAAGCGGTTGTTTATATTATGAGTCGTTTTTCATTCATTGCCAATGTGCTGGCATTTATGCCGGTAACAGAACTTTATAAGACCTTCCTGCCGATTGCAGTTATTTTAGGAATCGGGCTTGGCTTAATTGGCAGTATGACTTCCGTAACGAAGCACTTAAAGGCGTAGGGGTTCGCAGTTAAGAGAATCATGGAGGACAACTTTTATGAGAAAAAAATGGGTAAAAAGAATAGGCGCGGTGATTGCAGGTTTAATGATTGCATCTCTTTGTCTTTCAGATGCATCCATAAAGACGCTGGCAACCAGTCAGGAGGATGTGGATGAAGCACAGCAGGCGGAGAAAGAACAACAGGCTGTTGTTGACAGACTTCGTAATGAGTTGAATCAGATTGGTGCCAATATTACCAATACCAAGGATTATGTGTCCCAGTTGGATGCCAAACTTTCAGATTATACGTACCAGTTGACTTCTATTTCACAACAGATTGAAGCCAAGCAGGCGGAGATTGCCGGAAAACAGGCAGAAATTGATAATAAAAAGTTGTCCATTGCAGATAAACAGGCGGAAATTCAAGTGACGATTCAGAATCTGGAAGATGCTAAACTTGAGCAGGAAGCGCAGTACGAGGCCATGAAGAAGCGTATCCAGCATATGTATGAGGCGGGCGATACGGACTTTTTGGAACTGATATTTTCCTCCGAGGACCTGTCTGAGATGTTAGGACGTTCGGAATATGTTTCCAGCATTATGGAATATGATCGTGCACAGCTGGATAAAATGGTCGCTAACAAAAATGACATTGCAGATTTGCTGACCAAACTGGAGAACCAGAATATTGCGCTTGAAAAGGAAGAGGAAGAGCTGGAGACAGAGATGGCCGCTCTGGAGACGGAAGAGTCTGCACTCTTAACCATGCAGCGTGATTTGAATAATCAGGTGGTTTATGTAAATACCATTCTGGATGAGAAAAATAATATGCTATCCACCTTGCAGGGCCAAGTCGGATCGTAGCCAT
>JAZUHV010000074.1:0-4748 GCA_045641925.1 Butyrivibrio sp. | reverse complement strand
AATAGTCAGGGTGGTATTAAGGCACATATGAAGAAGCATGCGGACTTCTTAAGACCGAAATTTGATGCGGTATTAGATATTCTTGAGTCTGAAATTGGCGGAACGGGAGCAGGCTCCTGGATGAAGCCAATGGGTGGCTATTTTATTTGCTTTGAGACACTTGAAGGCTGTGCAAAGAAGGTAGTTGCTAAATGTAAAGAAGCTGGTGTAACCTTAACCGGAGCCGGTGCACCATTCCCATATGGTAAAGATCCTAAGGATAATGTAATCCGTTTGGCACCGTCTTATCCGTCACCGGAAGAATTGAATACCGCAGCAAAGCTATTTGCTCTTTGTGTTAAGATTGCAGCTCTTGAAAAATTGACCATAGAAGAAGCTTAAACAGACGAGGTGTATACGATGGACACAATTGGATTTATTGGTGTTGGTAATATGGGAAGAGCCATGTTAAATGGTGTTCTTCATGTATTTGATTCAAATAATATTATGATTACGGATGCTTCCGAGGCTTTGAGAAATAAGGTCTCAGAAGAAACCGGTGTTCGTGTTTCCCTAACGAATATTGAATTGGCAAACAGTGTTAAGTACATTGTTCTTGCCGTGAAGCCTCAGTGCTATGATGAAGTCATCAAGGGTATTTGTAATGTGGTTACCGAGGATAAGATTGTTATTTCTCTCGCACCAGGCATTTCCATTGACGATGTCGAAAAGAAGTTTGGAAGAAATGTTCGTGTTGTGCGTTGTATGCCAAATACTCCAGCGATGATTGGAGAGGGTATGACAGGCGTTTCCTATGATGCAAGCCTGTTTAACCTCGAAGAAATTAATATGATTGATAAGTTCTTTAGTTCCTTTGGCTCTTACAGAGTGGTTGGAGAGAACTTATTAAATACGGTTACCTGCGTAAGTGGAAGCTCCCCAGCTTATGTTTATATGTTTATTGAAGCATTAGCTGATTCAGCGGTGAAGTATGGTATGAGCCGTGCAGATGCAATTGAGTTTGCCGCAATGACTGTAAAGGGCTCTGCGGACATGGTATTAAAAACAAAAGAACATCCTGCAATTCTAAAGGACCGTGTATGTTCCCCTGCTGGAACCACAATCGCCGGTGTTTCTGCATTGGAGGAAAATGGATTTCGCCATGCGATTATTTCCGCAACGGATGCTTGCTATGATAAATGTAATAGTATGAAAAAGTAGGATGTATTCATGGATGATGTAAAACGTATTGGGCGTGAATTAAAGTTTGCAGGGTCTATTTTAGATGTATATTCAGACCGAATGCTGATGGCGAATGGGAATGAAGCGGATTGGGATTATGTGGCGCATCGAAAAGGTGCTGCATGTGTATTGCCTGTACTTCCGAATGGACATGTGTTGATGGTTCGCCAGAACAGACCTGCAATTGAACGCGTGACGTTAGAAATTCCTGCCGGAGCCAAAGATACAAAGGATGAGCCCTCTGAGACTTGTGCGGCAAGAGAACTGGAAGAAGAGACCGGATATCGTGCCGGATCGATGTCTTTGTTATGTAAGGTTGCAACGACTGTAGCTTTTTGTAATGAGCAGCTGGATGTTTATCTGGCTACCGATTTAATTCCTACGGAACAACATTTGGACGATAACGAGTTTTTAAGTGTTGAAGAGTGGGACATTCATGAACTGATTCAAATGATTTATGATTATAAAATTCAGGATTCCAAAACAAGTGTTGCATTGCTGACATATTACAGCAAATATGTTTTGGAGAATTAAGGAGTAAGAAATGTCTGAAGAAAAAGGAACAAAGAAGAATCTGCTGAATTATATATTGGCGGCTGTGGCAGTATTGTTGTTAATCATGCTGATTATTTTGATTGTTCAGCTGGTAAAGAAGAACAATAATGATCCGAAACCAACGCCTGCTCAGAGCAGTGCTGATCAGACACTTTTGCAGCCATCCTCTTCAGAAACGGGCGCACAGACAGAGGAAGTGACGCAAGGAACTTCCGAAATGGAAACCGATGCTCCTACTGAAACCACAACAGATGCAACTACGACAGCAACAGAGTCGACCGAGCCAACGGTAATGCCTAGTCAGTCATTTGGAAAGTGGAGTTTGGATGAACTTCCAAATGATGATACACCTTATGGAAACAGTTTGGATGATGTGGATGAAAATGGTATTCCAAATGGCGTTTTCTGGTATACGGCGAAATGGGGCCAGTACAATGTTGACTTTGTATCCGACATTGGACAGGCAGTTCATAAGAAACAGTCAACAGAGAAGACAATTTACTTAACAATGGATTGCGGCTTTGATAATGATCACACCGGGCCAATTTTGGATATTCTTAAGGAAAAGAATGTTAAGGCTACTTTCTTTGTGACGACTATGTTTTATGATGCCAGACCGGATTTGATTAAGCGTATGATTGATGAGGGGCACCGAATCGGCTCTCACTCCATTAATCATAAACATATCACTACATTATCCATTGAGGAACAGACCAATGAAATCATGGATGTCGTGAATAAGCTGAAGAAGGATTATAATTATGACTGTCGCTTGTTCCGATTCCCAGAAGGAATGTTCTCTGATCGTTCTCTGGCGTTGGTAGAGAACCTTGGCTTAAAATCTGTTTTCTGGACTTATGCATATAATGATTATTCGGCGACCCAACCAGATGTGCAACCATCCTATGACAAGGCTGTGAAATATCTTCACCCAGGTGCAATTTACCTGTTGCATGCAAGTTCTTCCACGAACCGTGCATTCCTTGGAGACTGGATTGATGCAGCGCGCAATAAGGGTTATGAATTTGGCGGTGTATATCCTGTAGATTAAAAATATCCCCTGTTTGAATTTCTTCAAACAGGGGATTCTTTTGCTTTAAATTAGCAGTTTTCAGCGATAATGTGTAATAGCTTTTCGGTATCTGACCATCCAAGACATGGATCGGTGATGGATTTTCCATAAATATGCTCACCAATTTTTTGAGCACCTTCTTCGATATAACTTTCCACCATAACACCCTTAACCAATTTGTAGATATCTTCATTCATCTTGCGGCTATGAAGAACATCTTCAACGATACGAATCTGCTCATAGTAACGTTTATTGGAATTGCTGTGATTTGAATCAACGATTACTGCAGGATGTGCTATATCATGGGACAAGTACAATTCGTTTAACAATAATAAGTCTTCGTAATGGTAGTTTGGTTTGCATTGGCCCTTCATATTGACAGCACCACGTAGTACACAATGAGCTAAGTCGTTACCAGTTGTAGCAACTTCATCTCCACGATAAATGAAGGTATGAGGATGGGAGGCTGCATGTACGGAATTTAACATAATTTCCATACCGCCGGCTGTAGGGTTCTTCATACCTACAGGAACATCCATTCCGGAGGATACCAAACGATGCTGCTGATCTTCAACAGAACGTGCACCAATTGCTACGTAGGATAGGGTATCATCACAATATACGTAATTCTCCGGATAAAGCATTTCATCAGCAGGGAAAAATCCAGTGCGACGAATAACCTCTAAGTGCAGTTTGCGAATGGCGATGATTCCGGCCGCCAGATCAGGCTTCTTTTCAGGATCAGGTTGATGAAGCATTCCTTTATATCCGTCACCGGTGGTTCGTGGTTTATTGGTATAAACACGTGGAATAATCAATACTTTATCTTTGATTTCTTCCTGCACTTTTGCTAAACGTTCCACATAATCCAGGACAGCAACATCATTGTCTGCGGAACATGGGCCGATGATAGCTAGAAAACGGTTATCGCGTCCGGTGAATATATCACGAATTTCTAAATCACGCGCCTTCTTTTTGGCAATTTCTTCCGAGGTCAAAGGAAACTCTTTTTTGATTTCCCCAGGAGATGGAAGAGAGTTCACAATTGCAATACTCATATAATACTCCTTATGGGCCAACTGGCCTTATTTAATTTAGAAATTGTAGCACGAAATGGCTTCTTTGACTAGATATATTATTGACTCTGGAGTAGAGTATAAAATAGAGAAGAGCATAGGAGGTTGTATGATGAACGAACAAATTGAACTGTTAAAACAATGGATTGCAGAAAGTGATAATATTGTATTTTTTGGTGGGGCAGGAGTGTCTACAGAAAGTAATATTCCGGATTTTCGTAGTGTAGATGGTTTGTATAATTTAAAATATCAATACCCTCCGGAAACAATATTAAGCCATACATTTTTTGTGCGAAAAACAGAAGATTTTTACGATTTTTATCGTGATAAAATGATTTATCCGGATGCAAAACCAAATGCAGCTCATTTATCGCTTGCAAAACTCGAAGAGCAGGGGAAATGTAAGGCGGTCATAACACAAAATATCGATGGCTTACATCAATTGGCGGGTTCTAAAGAAGTTCTGGAGCTGCATGGAACAGTTTTAAAAAATCATTGTATGCGATGCGGTAAGTTTTTTGCTGGTACAGATTTTTTAAAAGGAACGGGTATCCCTTTATGTGAATGTGGCGGTATCATTAAGCCGGATGTGGTCTTATATGAAGAAGGACTTGATGATGCTGTGATGCGAAAAGCAATTCATTACATTGCTACGGCTGATGTGCTAATTATTGCAGGCACTTCACTGACTGTTTATCCAGCAGCTGGATTGATTGACTATTATCGTGGAAATAAATTGGTATTAATTAATAAATCTGAAACGGCAAGAGATAATATTGCTGATCTGGTAATTCATGAGCCTGTAGGCGAGACACTTGCGTATT